>NZ_JBKOTU010000005.1:0-175277 GCF_049737915.1 Streptococcus sp. CL6.35
CATTCGCCTTCTTTTTAATTATTTTCAAAATAGGAATCAACCAACTCCTGAATCCTACCTTCTTTAGCAGCAGGAATAGTATCTTCTAGAACAAAGTTCTTTCTACTGATATCTTGAGAGAGATTTCCAAAGATAAAATTAGTCGAGATATTATAGATAATCTCTGAAGGTGCAAATCCATAAACTTGATTTTCCAAGATATGTTTTAAGCGTTCCTCAGAATTTGGAAAAGCATCTTTCAAACCTTCGCTATTATATAGTCGCTTAACAAGTTCAGCAATATAGAGTCCTGACTTCATGTACAAATCAATAAATGTCTTAGATGGATCATCAAAGATACCTGGACTTTCTTTTTCAAGGTCATCCACCATTCTCTTCACCACTCGTTTAGGAGTGAAAATCTGGTTAGTTTTCTGCGGTGGAATATAGTCAAAGATATCTTCTTTTTGATCTTTAAAATAATCTGCCAATTCCTCTTTCTTACGAAGAAATTCTTGGATTGCTTCATCAAATGTTGCTCGATCAAAGAGATGTCCTGCAAAATCTGGTCCACCATCTCTCAAATAACGAAATTGATCAATCGTAATACCAGTCACTTCAAAGAAAACATGCTCAGGAACAAAGGTATCAAAATTATCAAGTGTTAGAGTTTGATCACCATAAGCCATAATAAAACTTGGGATGGTTCGTGCAAATCCACGAAGATGGTCACGAATCTCATCTTGAGCTGATTGTTTCAACTGCTCAACACGTTTTATCTCAACCTGTTCAATAAACTTCTCAGGCATTTTTTCCACTTCTTTTTTAAGTGTTTGCTCTAGTTTTTCCTTGTGAATAAGATTGTTTTCTTCTAAACGTTTATCAAAATCTTCTTGAATCTTATCCTTTTGCTCCTTATCAACTGCTTCATTGATTTGTTGTTGCAATTCTTCCCTGATATGAGCTTCAGAAATTTTTCTTTCGATATCATTTTTTCGAATTTCATTCTCAAATGTTGCTGTAATTTGCTTCTTGATTTGATCTGTTTCTCGAGTTTTTAGGTTGTATTCACCTTTCAAATCTTCTACAATCACTGAAGAAACTGTCTTGCTCAAATCATTAACCAGCTGTTTTTGAGTTCTGTCCTCATCCTTAGTGAACAAATCTGTCACAGATTGACTAAGTCCATAGACTTTTTCACCAAAAAGTCGCATTTGCTGATTAACTACAATTTCATGGTCAACTACTTCATTGCCCTCATCATCTACTGTAACATCTGAAAAGTCTAATAGTTCAGAAGATGTTTGTAACTTCCCTTCCTTTTCAACTGGGAGTTCATTTAAAATGTCTAGAACTGTTTGACTAGCTTGGAAAATACCGCTGATATTATCAAATAATAGATTGGACATAAAGCCTCGTTTAAGAACTTCTCTAGCTTTTATCTGGCGAGGAATGGTTAGAACTGCCTTAGCATCAATTTCAACCATCTTACCAGCACGGTCTTCTGCTATGACAGGGAAGAAATTTAGTAATTCTCTAATGTTTTCTTCGCGAGTTGCTGAAGTTCCTCCACCTCCTGCAGTTGCAAGTGATAAGTTATTCGCAAACTCATCAAAGAGAATTAAGGTTCTTTCTGGAGCAAAGTCAAATACATAAGCTCTTTCTTTGCGGAAGTGATTTCCTTTCTTATCACTCCATGAGTATGGATTTTGAGCACGGAAAGCAGCCTGCATATAAAGGGCGGGTGATTTTAAGTTTGATAACATCAATACCCCTGTCCATTCAGGGATGGTAACCCCTGTCGTCAACTGACCGACGGATAGGGTAATAGTTTTGTCATTCTCCGCTATCGCCTTTCTAACCAAATCTAAGGATTTGAGTTTGACTTTATCGTCTTCTTCGGACATACGTCCATCACCTGCAGCTAGAACAATCTCATAGTTTTCATAAATTGCGTGTTCTTCTAGTAGTGCTTTTAAAGCTTTAGCTGAGGCTACACGTTCTAACAGCCAAAAAGTATGCTTGAGTTCATTACGAAGTTCTTTGGTTGAAAATGGATACTTTTCATTGCTTGATAGAGTATTTAGCCAATTTCTGACATCTTGCTCATGGATAAATTTCCCTTTATCATCTGTAGCGAAAAATTCACTCAAGTCAAAAGCATAGTCGATATTCTCTCCATCAAGTTGAGCCCCTTTTTCTAACTCCTCACCAATCATCTGAGACATTTGATAGGTAAAGAGATTTAATTGAGGCAAGCTCTCATATGGATTTTCCTCTTCTTGCTCAGAAGACCAAGTCGATTTAGCAGACTGTTCATCCGCATAAGACCAGTTGTAAATCTGCTCCTCGGTAAACTCTCCCTTTGCCAATGCTTTAAATGGAGTTCCAGAAAGGTGTAATGTAAAGTTTCGACGGATATTATTAAAAGCTTGATCTGTCTTGAAGGTATCAACTCCTTCGTGAGCCTCATCGATAACCAATAAATCCCAGTGGAGATCTGTAACCCATTTAAGTTTGTTATGCTCTCCACCTAGATAAGCAGATCCTTTCAAGTCTTGGAGACTGATAAAAGCAAGTTGTTTTACATCGTCATCTAAAATACCAACAAATTCTTTTCGTGACAAGGTTGGCCGATTTTTAAGACTGTCTGATTCTGAAACAAACTTGTAAGTCGTTTGACCTGCTATGAATGTTTCAAAATCATCATACCATGAGTTAGCTATTGCAGGTCTGTTAGTTACGATTAGGACATTGACAGCATCCATTCGTCGAGCTAGGTCGTAGGTAGATAAGGTTTTACCAAAGCGTGGCTTGGCATTCCAGAGGAACTTACCTCCTGGATAATTCTTGAAATAAGCTAAGGTCTTAGCAACTGCTTCTTCCTGCTCTTGCCGCAGAGTATAGTCCTGTCCTTGACCAGGCTGATAACCAGACAAATCATGCTGAACAAACTTATCAAAAAGATTTTTAGATTTCTCAGGTGTCCCATTAAAGTAAAACCATTCCGTCTTAGGGCGACGTTCCACATCATGGAACGAAAGGAAATGGTGGAAATCATGGTCCTTAAAAGTCTTTCCCTTATCAGGTTCTTCCGTATAGGCTGCATCCCCAGTCCATAAGACATCCGTATCTATATGAGCAGTATGCGTTTGTTCTTTAATCCGTTGCGTGACATCACGCTCTGTATAACCAATTTT
The DNA here is from genome assembly GCF_049737915.1 of Streptococcus sp. CL6.35. Classification (GTDB taxonomy): domain Bacteria; phylum Bacillota; class Bacilli; order Lactobacillales; family Streptococcaceae; genus Streptococcus. Next base: position 3,180 of record NZ_JBKOTU010000005.1, read on the forward strand.
AATCCATCCCTCATTACTAGTTACTGTAGGAGTGGTGTAGGCATAGATTTTAGGATGAATCTCTTTAGAAGTTTTAATTTCTACCATCAATCCATCTCCCTTACATGAGTCTCAATAAAAGCAATTTCTTCAGGAGAAAGATCATATTTTTGATAGAGCTGGCGGTCAATATCAGCCACTGATTGCGTCCAATCAATGTCCGAATTGACCGTGAAGTCTTGGAGTGGAACGTAATACCAAGTTTTGCGTGAGTTATGCTGAGTAACTTTCAAAACACCTAATAATACTCTAGCGAATTTAGTTTTAATAAATTTAATACAAGCATCGGCTTCAAATTTTGTTTTAAAATTACCAATAGATAAAAAAGTATCTGTATGCCCGATTAGGGGTTCCCCGATTAGGGGTGTTGATAATACTTCACCTAAGGCACCACTTCCATTAGCTTCTGGTACAAAAACATTATAATTTTCGAATGTTTCCGGTAAATCTAAATATTTTTTATTAATATATCGATAAACACGTTCGGAACCAATTCTTCCAAGTAGAGCAACATGGTCTTTTTCTTCTTTGTTTTTGAAAACAAAATCTAACTGAGTTAGTGATTTCGAAACAATTTTATTTTTTGTCCCTTTTCCTTGCAGATTTTCAGCATTTGGATAATCAGAAAAAAGTTGATTTGAAAATCTATAAATACCTTGAGGATAAACTAAATCAGAAAAAGTTTTAAAGTCTGGATGTTTTTCGATTTTTTTTACAATACTATTCAAAGATTCAAAAATAGTAAATACTCCGATTGGTCCCAAATCTTTATCAGCATCACGATAAGTTATTGCTACTCCACCCTTTATATCCGTTCCTGTAAATACTTTACCGCTTTTAAGTTCATAGAATTGAACTTTTAAATGCTTGTCTTCAAGCATCTTTTCCATCCAATTTTTAGGGGTTTGACCAGCTTTAAATAAAAATCTTGCTGGAGTGATTAGTATCGATTTATCTGCGATTTTAATAGCTTCATCAATAAAAAAGTGATAAACTGGTTCATCCCTAGCTTCTCCTGTTTCCTGATATGGCGGATTTCCTATCACGACATCAAATTTCATTTCACTTTCCTCACTAGATAGGCGCTCAAAACCTATCATTTTATTCTTTTTCCAGTCTTTGATTTGGGTTTTAGATTCTTCTGCTTGTTCTACTTCCAGCTCATCGGAAAACAAGCTTAACTGTTGAGATTGCCCTTGGCTAGCTGAATAAGGACTGTTTTTTTTCAGTCCATCCATCTGAAAGACATTGTAAGAGATGATGGTTGCAATCTCTTTCTTCTGCTCTAAGGTCGGTTGATTTCCAGTCTTTGCAAGATAGTAGTCCTCAAATGTTGCTAAAAGATTTTCACGCGCCAAAAGCAGAGAATCTCCTTGATACTCATAGCCATAAGAAGCTCGATAAGCTTTTTTTACAAGTTCATAGAAGGTGGCTTCATCTAAGACTTCACGACTAATGCGCTGCAATTTTCTATCAACAAAACCAACTCGCTCAGATAATGGAATCTCCTCACCAGTCACTGTATCATAGCGAGTAACCATATAAGGTGCTTCACCACAGGTAATTTCTAGCCAGCGCACTTGGATATAATCTTCAAGATTCAGAGTTTCAAGTTCAGCTTCAACGTAACCATTTTGCTTTTCAACTAACCAAGTTGGCGTAAAAACTTCGGCTCTAATCTTAGTTCGGTCTTTTTGCTCATACTTAGACTTTTCTGATCTGGGTTGAATCAAGTTTGCATAGGTTCCCGTCACCTTACTTGGATTGATACGATCACTTGGAGCAAATCCCTTCCCTAACAATTCATAAGAATGTGTCGCCCAAACAATATTTTTCTTGGTCGTTCGATCTTTTAAAAGAATTTTTAATAAGTCAGCCGATTCTTTAGATAAACTTTCTTCACTAATATCTATTGTCATAAGCAACCTCTCTTATATTGTAAGCCCTATTATATCATATTTTAAAGAATGAAAATTTACTTGGAAAAAAGTAATTCAATAAATATCTCTCCGATGACCAACTTCTAAAGTAGCAATGACTAATTCATCATCTACAATTTGTACGATAACTCGATAATTACCAATTCTATAGCGCCATTGACCAACGCGATTACCAACCAAAGCCTTTCCGTGTCGTCTTGGGTCTTCCAAAACATTGGTTTGTAAATAGTTTGTAATTATCTTCTGCGTATAACGATCCAATTTTTTCAATTGCTTGATGAAACGTCTTGTTGGAACTAATTTATACAAATTATTCATCCTCCAAGCCTAAATCATGCATCATTTCTTCCCAAGTAATGGGTTCAACTCCTTTTTCCAAGTCTTCTAAATACTCTTGATAGGCTAAATCTGCCACACGAGCATCGTATTCATCTTCTAGAGCTTCAAGAGTTTTGGTGCGGATAAGTTCCGACAGGGAAACCCCTTCAAACTTAGCCATTGCTTTCATAAATGTTTTATCAGCTTCAGAAACTTTTAATGTAATAGTAGTCATCTTTTGCACTCCCTTTTTTAATAGTAACACCATTGTATTACTTTTTAGGTGTTCAGTCAATATAAAAAGAACACCTTCTTAGCGTTCTTTCTATATATCTGTCAATGGTGTTGCGGTATCTGGTGAGGTATCATATACCTTAAAGTCTATCCCAACTCCAAGATCAGCTTGAGCCAACTGATTTACCATGGTCATATGAGCCAGTTCCTTGATATTGTTCTCCTTAGATAAATGACCAAGGTAGATTTTCTTAGTGCGGTTTCCCAAGGTACGAATCATAGCTTCAGCACCGTCCTCGTTAGAAAGGTGACCCAGATCCGATAGGATTCGTTGTTTGAGTCGCCAAGCGTAAGAACCTGCTCGCAAAATCTCTACATCATGGTTGGACTCGATAAGATAGCCATCTGCATTCTCGACAATTCCTGCCATACGGTCACTAACATAACCTGTATCTGTCAAAAGGACAAAACTCTTGTCATCCTTCATAAAGCGATAGAACTGCGGTGCGACTGCATCATGACTTACACCAAAACTCTCGATGTCGATATCTCCAAAGGTTTTTGTTTTGCCCATTTCAAAGATATGCTTTTGCGAAGAATCCACCTTGCCAAGATACTTGCTATTTTCCATAGCCTGCCAGGTCTTTTCATTGGCGTAAAGATCCATACCATACTTGCGAGCCAACACACCGACTCCATGGATATGGTCTGAATGCTCATGGGTAATCAAAATGGCATCCAAGTCTTCTGGCTTGCGATTTATTTCAGCAAGTAGGCTGGTGATTTTCTTACCAGATAAGCCTGCATCCACTAAAAGTTTCTTTTTTGGCGTTTCCAGATAAAAGGAATTTCCACTGGAACCCGACGCTAAAATACTGTATTTAAAGCCTGTTTCACTCATTCTGGTCTTCTATTTCGTCCTCCCATACTTCTTCCTTCACTGCATCCTTATCATAAGGGAGCACAATGGTAAAGGTTGATCCCTTACCATATATACTCTTGGCCCAAATAAAACCATTATGTTGTTTGATAATTTCTTTAGCGATAGACAGTCCTAGCCCTGTTCCACCTTGAGCACGGCTTCTAGCACGATCCACACGGTAGAAACGGTCAAAGATACGTGGCAAATCCTGCTTAGGAATACCCAATCCTTGGTCTGAGATGGATAAAATCATCTGATCATCAGTCGTCTTCATGGTCACTGTGATTTTTCCACCATCTGGAGAATATTTAATGGCATTGTTGAGAATATTATCAATCACCTGCGTCATCTTGTCTGTATCAATTTCAATCCAGACAGACGTAATCGGATAATCTCTAACCAATTCATATTTCTTTTCTTCGTCTGATCCCCTCATCTTATCAAAGCGGTTAAGAATAAAGGTAATAAAGGCTGTGAAGTTAATCAGTTCCACATCTAGGTGACTAGTTGCATTATCAATTCGAGAAAGATGGAGAAGGTCTGTCACCATCCGCATCATACGGTTGGTTTCGTCTAGAGACACCTTGATAAAGTCTGGTGCAACAGGTTCTGACAAGGCTCCCTCATCCAAGGCTTCAAGATAGGATTTTACACTAGTCAGAGGCGTCCGTAACTCATGACTAACGTTGGAAACAAAGAGTCTTCGTTCGCGTTCTTCCTTCTCCTGCTCCGTCGTATCATGCAAAACAGCTACCAAACCTGAGATAAATCCAGACTCACGACGCACCAAGGCGAAGCGTACACGAAGGCTCAGATACTCACCATTGGCATCCTGAGAATCAATCATGAGTTCAGGAACTTGGGTAATCAAATCACGAAGTTCATACTCATCTTCAATCTTAAGTAATTCTAGAATACTTTTATTGAGAACATCTTCCTTCTGAACACCTAGCTGTTTCTTAGCCATGTCATTAATCATAGTAATCTTACCACGACGATTGGTCGCAAGGACTCCGTCCGTCATATAAGAGAGGATACTATGTAATCGTTTACTCTCTTGTTCCAGATTTTCTTGAGTCAAACGGATTACTTCTGATAAATCATTGAGATTATTGGTAATATTAGTGATTTCAGAGCTTCCCTGCATATCCAATACCTGAGAATAGTCTCCTGCAATCAGGTCTTTCACCTTTTGATTAATTTGCTTCAACCGAATATTATCTCGCCGATTTTCTAGCAAAAGCAAGGTAACAATCAAGATAAAACCCAATAAAATTAAAATGAAGATAAAATCACTAGCAAGAATATTTTTTCTAATAAATTCAATCATTATTTCTCATATAATAACCAACACCGCGACGTGTTAGGATGTACTCTGGACGACTTGGTGTATCTTCAATCTTCTCACGCAAACGTCTGATAGTTACGTCAACAGTCCGAACATCTCCGAAATAATCATAACCCCAGACCGTTTCAAGCAAGTGTTCACGGGTAATCACTTGACCAATATGAGAAGCCAAGTGATACAAAAGCTCAAATTCACGGTGGGTTAAGTCTAGTTCTTCACCGTATTTTTTAGCTACATAAGCATCTGGTACAATCTCCAAGTCCCCAATTTGCAAGGGTTGGGTTTTCTTTTCATCTGACTCTTGATTATCTACAGAAACCAAGTCCGTACGACGAAGAAGAGCTTTAACACGCGCCTGCAACTCACGATTTGAGAAGGGTTTGGTTACATAGTCATCCGCTCCAAGCTCTAAACCAATAACCTTATCAAATTCACTGTCTTTAGCAGAAAGCATGATAATAGGCACACTACTTGTCTTGCGAATGGTCTTAGCAACTTCTAAACCATCAATTTCTGGAAGCATCAAATCCAGAATAATAATATCCGGTTGCTCTGCTTCAAATTGTTCTAGTGCTTCACGACCATTAAAAGCAGTTACAACCTCGTAACCTTCCTTGGTCATATTAAACTTGATAATATCCGAGATTGGTTTTTCATCATCTACAATTAATATTTTTTTCATTTGTTCACCTTTTTCTCTACTATTATATCAAAAAAATAACAAGAAGACACAATAGCTAGTCTTTGCTATTGTCTAAGTTGGCTTGTGCATAAGCCTGCCAGATTTTTTGTTGGGGTTTGGCAAGTGGGTAATTCTTAAACTCTTCTGGTGAAAGCCAGCGAACTTCCCTATCTGAAAAGTTATGAAAGTCAGTCACCTGGCCTGCTACAATTTGAACATGCCACTTGCGATGACTAAAGATATGCTTGACAGTCTCAAAATAAATATCAAGCCAATCAACATCTAGGTCATAGTCCTGCTGGAAACTCTCTTCTGGACTGGGACCAAAGTTCACGCTTTCTTCTGCAACCTGATGAAAGAGGTCAAACTGCTCTCCTTGCGAAAAGTTATCAACTTCTATCAAGGGGAAATGCCAAAAACCTGCCAATAGCTTTTCACTTTCATTTTTTTCAAGTAAAAATTGTCCCTGAGTATTTTTGACCACCAAGGCTTTAAGATAAATTGGAACAGGCTTTTTCTTGGGAGCCTTAATTGGATAACGGTCCATTGTGCCATTCTGATATGCCGCACTAAAGTCCTTAACTGGGCTTTCTTCTGGTCTGGGATTTACAGGCGCCTCAATATCAGATCCTAAGTCCATCAAAGCTTGATTAAAGTCACCAGGCCTTTCTGGGTCAATCAAGATTTCCATCATTGCCTGAAAAATTTTACGATTACTTGGAATCCCAATATCGTGATTAACTTCAAATAGACGTGCCAAAACACGCATGACATTACCATCTACAGCTGGCTCTTGCAAGTTAAAAGCAATACTGGAAATCGCTCCTGCTGTGTAAGGTCCAATTCCTTTCAAGCTGGAAATTCCTTCATAGGTGTTTGGAAATTGACCACCAAAATCAGTCATAATCTGCTGGGCTGCAGCCTGTAAATTACGAACTCGAGAATAATAACCCAAACCTTCCCAAGCCTTCAACAAACGCTCTTCAGGCGCATTCGCCAAACTTTCTACTGTTGGAAACCAGTCCAAGAATCGTTCGTAATAAGGGATAACCGTATCCACCCTAGTTTGCTGGAGCATAATTTCAGACACCCAGATATGATAAGGATTTTTACTTCTACGCCACGGTAAATCTCTTTTGTTTTCATCATACCAAGCGAGAAGTTTCTCACGGAAAGAAATGATCTTCTCCTCCGGCCACATGACGATACCGTATTCTTTCAAATCTAACATATCTCTAGTATAACACAGAAGATTCTAACTGTCCTTTTCCTAGTATTAGTACTCTTCGAAAATCAAATTCAAACCACGTCAACGTCGCCTTGCCGTACTCAAGTACAGCCTGCGGCTAGTTTCCTAGTTTGCTCTTTGATTTTCATTGAGTATAAAAAGCCTCTTCCCAAAGGAAAGAGGACTAAATCTTATTGATGAACAGCTTGGGCTGCTGTGATAAGGGTCAACTTGTAAACATCATCTGCATTACATCCACGAGAAAGGTCGTTAACTGGCTTGTTCAAACCTTGCAAAACAGGTCCTACAGCCGCAAAGCCACCAAGGCGTTCTGCCATCTTGTAACCGATATTTCCTGCCTCGATACCTGGGAAGATGAAGACATTTGCTTGACCAGCTACCGTACTTCCAGGAGCTTTCAGAGCTGCAGTTTCAGGAACAAAGGCTGCATCAAATTGCAATTCCCCATCTATTTCAAGGTCAGGACGCAAGTCGTGAGCAATTTTAGTTGCTTCTACAACCTTATCAACACTTTCACCAAAACCTGAACCCTTAGTAGAATAGCTTAGCATAGCAATTTTAGGCTCGATTCCAAACATCTTAGCTGTAATTGCTGAGTTGATTGCAATTTCAGCCAAGGCTTCAGCGTCTGGATTGATATTGATGGCACAGTCCCCAAAGAGGTAACGCTCCGTACCACGAACCATGAGGAAGGCACCTGAAGTACGAGTTACATTTGGACGAGTTTTGATGATTTGAAGAGCTGGACGAACTGTTGAAGCTGTTGAGTGAATCGCTCCTGACACCATTCCATCAACCAAGCCCAAGTAAACCAACATAACACCAAAATAGTTGACATCTTCAACCAAAACCTTGCGTGCATCTTCTTCAGACATTTTGCCCTTGCGACGCTCCACTAAAGCAGCAACCATTTCTTCAAATTTATCGTAGTGTTGAGGGTCGATGACTTCATAACCGTCCTCAATACCTTCGATTTCAAGATAAATTTTAATTTTTTCAGGATTTCCAAGCAAAACAGGAATCACTTCTGTTTCTTTTACCAGGCGTTTAGTCGCTTGAAGAATACGAGGTTCTTCCCCTTCAGGGAGAACGATACGAGCATTTTTACCAACCAAGTTGGCTTTGAGACTTTCAAAAACTTCCATGAGTTTTCTCCTTTAAGATAATAATTATACTCTGAAATAGTTTTTATAGAGTATTAGTTGATAACTGAGTAATAAGGTTGCTAAAATCATCCGGCAAGGGACTTTCTAACTGCAAGTCTTGCTCTAGAAAAGGATGATAAAAAGATAGGTAATGGCAATGCAGGGCCTGACGTTGGATGCCGTCGTCCAGACTACCACCGTACAAATCATCTCCCAATAAAGGAAAACCAATATAAGAAAAATGGACTCGGATTTGGTGGGTTCGACCAGTGTGCAGGCGAATGTCTACCAAATGAATATTCCCATAAGATGCTACAATCTTGTAAGAAGTATGAGCATACTTTCCACCTTTAGCTACGCGTCTGATAATAATAGAGTCTTCATCACGCGCAATCGGAGCAATAATTTCACCCTTTGATTCCAAATATCCATCACCTTTAACCAAGGCAAAGTAGCGTTTCTCGATAGATTTCTTCTGCAACTGCTTGTCTAATCGTGCATGGGCATAGCCGTGCTTAGCAAAGAGCATCAAGCCAGAAGTGTCCCTATCGAGCCTAGTCACAATGTGAACCTGCTGATTTTCATAGTTTTTCTTGACGTAGTAACCCTTGATAAAATTGGCAATGGTATTGGAGTGATTGACACTAGGAATAGAAGCCACTCCATAGGGTTTGTTTAAGACTAGAAAATGGTCATCCTCATAGAGAATGTCTAATGGTCTCTCGATAGCTTCTAGAGTTTCAAAGCCTTCCTCAGCAGGAATATCAATGGTAACGTGGTCTCCAATATCCAATAGATACGTTGCATTTTGTGGTTGATCATTGACCAGAATAGCTCCGCCTCGAAACTTAATCTTAGCTAGTAGCCCCTTAGAAACCTCGTGCTTTTTTAAGAAGGTCTTAACCTTGACATGCTCATCTGCGATAAATTCAAACCTCATTCATCCACCTCGCCGATAAAAGCGTCCTTAACACGATTCCAGAAACTGGTATGGCTCGGTGATGCGACAAAGTGAATCTTATGATGGTCGATTTGATACTCAATACGCTCAATATTACGGAAAGAATAAACGCTATTGTCAACCGAAATGGTATGGTAATCGTTTCTCGTTGGAATGAGTTCAATCTTATCCTTCTTAGGAACAATAATAGATGAACCCAAGGTTCGATAGACACGATTATTAAGACTAGCAATTTCCGTTAATTGCAAAGCTTCAATGGTAGGGTGTAAAACAGCTCCACCAAGTGATTTGTTATAGGCTGTACTACCAGTCGGTGTCGAAACTGTTAGCCCATCTCCACGAAAACGTTCAAAGTGGACACCGTTAATCACAACATCCGCCACCATGGTTCGATCAGACCTGCGGATGCTGGCTTCATTTAATGCTCTGAAAATCTTCACTTCACCATTTTCAAGAAAGACCTTCACATTTAGAACAGGGTAAGAGACTCTTGCTCCGGTATCTAGCTGCAAATTAGTCACTAGCTTATCCAACTCAAAATCACGGTAGTCCGTATAGAAGCCCAAATGTCCAGTGTGAACACCAATGAAGCGGACCTTGTCAAGCTGGTTTTCGTACTTATGAAAGGCCGACAAGAGCATACCATCCCCACCGATGGAAATAACGATATCTGGATTGGTATCATTGAGTATAAACTGATTTCTCTTCAAACGATCTCGCAATTCATACAAAACCCTTTGACTCTGCGGTTTTCTATTAGCTATCAGGTCAATTCTTTTACCTGTATTCTTCATCTGTATCGTCACTGTTTCCTACACCATCATTTAATTTTCTACTCAAAGGATCAAAAAGTGCCTGGGCTTCCTGGATATCATCTCGAATTTTACCCATTTCTTCATCCAACTGATGAGCAATCTTGGCTGTAATTTCCAGTCGCTTCTTTATCTCCTCTGGGAAATCCCCTTGGTACTTGTAGTTGAGAGAATGTTCTATCGTTGCCCAGAAATTCATGGCCAAGGTACGTATTTGAATTTCCGCCAAAATGGTTTTAGCACCATTGATAGTGTCAACCGTATATTCTACTACCACATGATAGGAACGATAGCCTGATGCTTTTCGATGAGTAATGTAATCTCGCTCCTGTATGATCCGCATATCCTGACGCTTGCGCAAAATCTCCACTACTTCCTTGACGTCATCTACAAACTGAACCATCACACGCAAACCAGCAATATCTTGCAAATCGTGCTCTAAGGTCGCATAAGTAATGCCACGCCGAGCCATTTTTTCCCTGATGCTCTCAATTGGCTTGACTCGGCCAGTCACAAACTCAATCGGAGAATGCCTATTTTGCTTACGATATTGCTTCCGAATACCACGTAGTTTAATCTTTAACTCACCAACAGCTTGAATGTAAGGATCTAGAAATTCTTCCCATTCTAAGGTCATATATTCTCCCTTGTTCTCATATTATCCTTCAAAAATATCTTTGATTTTTTCTCCAGATTCATATACAATAAATACAATGCTTATTATACCATAAATCCGCTTTCAACGATAAAGAAAAGGTAAGAAAAATGAAACATTTAGAAATTGAATTGAAAACACTCCTGAAAAAAGATGAATATGATCGTCTAAAAGACCAGTTCACAGGTGTCACTCCTGTTCTTCAAAAAAATTACTACATCGACACGCCTGATTTTGAACTGCGAGAAAAGAAGGTTGCTATGCGCATTCGAACTTTTGAAGACTGGGCAGAATTGACACTCAAAGTCCCGCAAAGTGTTGGAAACATGGAGTACAACCAAAAATTGGAACTAAAAGATGCTGAAAACTACCTGTGCAAGAAAGAACTTCCTCAGGGACTGGTGCTGGATGAATTGGCTAAACATGGTATCCAAAGTAAAAAATGGCAGGTTCTTGGTTGTCTAACAACTCTTCGCTATGAAATGCAAACACCAATTGGCCTCATGGCACTGGATGAAAGTCAGTACTTTGATATTACAGATTACGAATTAGAGCTTGAGGTGGAAAATCACGAGCAAGGAAAGCAAGATTTCCAGCAATTTTTAGAGAAAAATCAGATTGCTTACCAAAAAGCTCCTTCAAAATTGGTTCGATTTGTCAAAAGCATGAAAAATAGCTGAAATAATCTCTATTTTTTGGTAAAATAGAAAAGATAAAAATACACAAAACCTAGTTCATATATGTAAAGCAGATATAACTCGGTTTTATAAAGTTTACAGAGGACGGTCTATAATGTCAGATAGAAAAAATATGAAACTTTTCGCGCTCAACTCTAACCAAGAGATTGCACAAAAAATTGCGGATGCTGTCGGTATTCCACTTGGAAAACTGTCATCACGTCAATTTTCTGATGGAGAAATCCAAGTAAATATCGAAGAAAGTGTCCGTGGTTATGATGTTTACATCATCCAGTCTACAAGTTTCCCTGTTAACAACCACCTAATGGAATTGTTGATCATGGTCGACGCTTGTGTACGTGCAAGTGCCCACAGTATCAACGTTGTCCTTCCATATTTTGGCTATGCACGTCAAGACCGTATCGCTTCACCTCGTGAGCCACTTACAGCGAAACTAGTTGCCAATATGCTAGTTAAGGCTGGTGTCGATCGTATCCTTACGCTTGATTTGCATGCCGTTCAGGTTCAAGGCTTCTTTGACATCCCTGTCGATAACCTTTTCACAGTTCCCCTATTTGCAAAACATTATTGCGATAAGGGCCTACTCGGTTCAGATGTTGTCGTGGTTAGCCCTAAAAATTCAGGTGTAAAGCGTGCTCGTAGCTTAGCTGAATATCTTGATGCTCCTATCGCCATTATAGACTACCCTCAAGACGATGCAACTCGCAACGAAGGTTATATTATCGGTGATGTTGAAGGTAAAAAAGCTATCTTGATTGACGATATTTTAAATACAGGACGTACCTTCTCTGAAGCTGCTAAAATCGTTGAACGTGAAGGGGCTACAGAAATTTATGCTGTTTCTAGTCATGGTCTCTTCGTCGAAGGAGCTGCTGAACTTCTTGATAATACTAATATTAAAGAAATTCTTGTGACTGATTCAGTAGCAACAAAAGAAAAAACTCCTAAAAACGTATGCTACATCACTGCTAGTGAGTTAATTGGTGATGCTATCGTCCGTATCCACGAAAGAAAACCAGTCAGCCCACTCTTTGCCTACAACAAAAAGAAATAAGGTGATTCTTTGATTTATTTGGACAATGCTGCAACGACTCCCATGTCAGCAGTTGCTATTTCAGCGATGACCAAGGTTATGCAAGAAACCCACGGAAATCCATCTAGTATTCATGGTCATGGTCGTCAAGCTGGCAAACTCTTGCGAGAAGCCCGTCAGGAACTAGCTCAGTTACTGGGGACAAAACCTCAACATATCTTTTTCACTTCTGGTGGGACAGAAGGCAACAATACTGCCATCATTGGCTACTGCCTTCGTCATCAAGAACAAGGAAAACATATCATCACAACTGCCATTGAGCACCATGCCGTCCTTGAAACAATTGATTACTTGGTTCAACACTTTGGTTTTGAAGCAACCATTATCCAGCCAGAAAATCAAGAAATCACAGCCCAACAAATTCAAAAAGCTTTACGTGACGATACGATTTTGGTTTCTACCATGTTTGCCAATAATGAGACAGGAAACCTACTGCCCATTGCTGAAATTGGCCAAATACTCAAGCAACACCCTGCTGCCTATCATGTCGATGCAGTTCAAGCTATTGGTAAAATACCAATTCATCCCGAAGAATTGGGCATTGATTTTCTCACCGCTTCTGCCCATAAATTCCATGGTCCTAAGGGAATCGGCTTTCTCTACGCATCTAGCATGGACTTTGATTCCTATCTCCATGGCGGAGACCAAGAACAGAAAAAACGTGCAGGGACTGAAAATCTGGCTGCTATCGTAGGCATGGTTGCAGCCCTAAAAGAAGACCTAGAAAAGCAAGAAGAACATTTTCAACATGTACAAAATCTAGAAACTGCCTTTTTGGCAGAGCTAGAGGGCATTCAATATTACTTCAATAGGGGACAACATCATCTCCCTTATGTTCTCAATATTGGATTTCCTGGTCAGAAAAATGACCTCTTACTCCTCCGTCTAGATTTGGCTGGAATTTCTATCTCTACTGGTTCAGCCTGTACTGCGGGCATTGTACAATCCAGCCATGTTCTTGAAGCCATGTACGGGGCAAATTCAGAACGCTTAAAGGAATCCGTTCGTATCAGTTTGTCGCCACAAAATACTGTTGAAGACCTACATACCCTCGCAAAAACCTTAAAAGAAATTATCGGAGGTTAGCCATATGGCATTTGAAAAAACCATTCAGTTAAAAAATTGTCGTTACGACTACACTCTTAGCCCTTCTGTTAAAAAATTCACCCTTAAGGACAACACCTTTTTTGAGACTAAGGTTGGTAACTATGAATTGACTCGCCTTTTGGAAAAAGTTCCGAACAGCGGTGAGGGATTCCAACTCAAAATCATCATTAACAAGGAACTTACAGGTGCTAAAATCAATATCACTGACAAGTTTGGCCTTCGTCTAGTTGATATTTTCAAATCAGAAGACCACCACATTCATCAGGAAAAATTCTACTTCCTCATGGATAGTTTAGTAGAACGTGGTGTCTTTACAAAATCTGAAAGATAGGTCCCATATGTTTGAACTGACCTATAAGGATAGCTATCATGTAGAGCGTACACTCAAGTATGAGGATTATGAAGCTCTCATGCTGGCTCTGTCAGGATGTGTGACTCTGCCAGATACACTTTATGTAACTTCTTTGACCTTTAAAGGGCAGGAAGTTTACCAAGGACTGGTCGGAGACCTCTACCGTTTTCTATCAGATGCAGATTTTTTACATCAAAACTAAGATTTTTCTTAGTTTTTTCTTATTTTTGTTGATTTTTTCACAATGTTTCTATAAAATAGAAGAATAGAAAGGTTGTGATTTTGTGAAAGATAAACAGTCTGCTATTCCAAAAGCAACAGCGAAAAGACTCTCTCTCTACTATCGAATTTTTAAGAGATTTCATGCAGAAAAGATTGAACGTGCCAACTCTAAGCAAATTGCAGAGGCTATCGGTATTGATTCCGCGACCGTACGTCGTGATTTTTCCTACTTTGGTGAACTTGGTCGTCGTGGTTTTGGCTATGATGTCAAAAAACTGATGACGTTTTTTGCCGATTTACTCAATGATAACTCCATTACCAATGTCATGCTGGTTGGTATTGGAAATATGGGCCATGCCCTTCTTCACTATCGCTTCCACGAACGTAACAAGATGAAGATTATCATGGCCTTTGACCTAGATGACCATCCCGAAGTCGGTACCCAAACTCCTGATGGGATTCCTATTTACGGGATTTCTCAAATCAAGGATAAAATCAAAGATGCTGATGTGAAGACTGCTATCCTGACTGTTCCCAGCGTCAAGTCACAAGAGGTTGCCAATCTCTTGGTAGATGCTGGCGTGAAAGGAATTCTCAGTTTTTCACCAGTCCATCTGCATTTACCAAAAGACGTGGTCGTTCAGTATGTCGATTTGACAAGTGAACTCCAAACCCTCCTCTACTTCATGCGAAAAGAGGATTAGAAAGCGAAAATCATTTTATGAAAAAACCAGTTATTGGGATTACAGGAAACGAAAAAACTCATCCAGATGATGACATCATGATGAGCTACTCAGCAAAAGGCTTTGTTGAAGGCGTTAAAGACGCTGGAGGGATTCCCATCATCCTACCGATTGGTGATCAAGAAATGGCTAGCCACTATATCAGTATGATTGACAAGCTCATCTTGACAGGTGGGCAAAATGTCGATCCAAAATTCTATGGTGAACCAAAAACCATTGATAGTGATGACTACCACCTTCAAAGGGATATCTTTGAACTGGCCCTCATCAAGGAGGCTATTAAACAGAAAAAGCCAATTTTTTCTGTCTGCCGTGGAACTCAACTCTTTAACGTTGCCATGGGTGGAACTCTGTACCAAGATATCGAAGACCATTGGCAGGATTGTTCTGCTGAGTACACAACTCAACGCTTGGTAACAGAACCTGATACTGTTCTTCGAGAAATCTATGGAGAAATCTCCCATATCAACTCCTTCCACCATCAGAGTATTAAGGATTTAGCACCTAACTTAAAGATTGCAGCTCATGATCCTAAAGATGGTATTATAGAAGCTGTTATGAGTACGGATGATGTCGACTTTCTCGGTGTCCAATGGCACCCAGAATTTCTTTTTGAAAATCGTCCCAAAGATAAAAACCTCTTTGACTATGTCGTTAATGAACTTTAAATTAAATCTGTCTTTTCACGGTAACTAAAGTAATTAGAATGAGAGACAATCAAATGGTCCAAGAGGACAATCCCCATCAGGTCACAGGCTTCTTTTACAAGTTTAGTCACATGATCATCATTTCGACTAGGCGCTACCGCTCCTGAAGGATGATTATGGACCAAGATGAGTGAAGTCGCCATATGCTTGATAGCATAGTGAAGAATCTCTCGCGGCTCAGCGATACTACGAGTTGCAGAACCGATAAAAATGGTCTGTTGATGGATGATTTGATTTTGAGTATTGAGATAGAGCGCCACCAAGTGCTCTTGTTTTTTATATCCCAACTCCTGCTGCATCTTCTTGGCCAACTTTTGACTACTGAGAATACTTTCCATCTCAATAGTCTCATGTTTATGAATACGATGCCCCAGTTCAATCATAGCTTGTAATTCTATGGCCTTAACTCGCCCAATACCAGACAGACTCTGCAATTCCTGCAGGGTCATTTTTTTCAAATCCGTTAGACTTGAAAGATTGCTCAAGACTTTCTGGGCAATTTCAAAAACACTAGCTTGACGTGTTCCTGTCCTAAGTAAAATAGCTAGCAACTCTTGATTACTGAGTGATTCAACTCCTTCTTTTGCCAGCCTTTCTCTTGGTAATAGTGAATCTTCTTGGAATGAAATACTATACATAAAAATCCTCCTCACTTTATTATTCGTGAGAAGGATGAAAAATTAGATTTTTTTCTCAATTGGAGCCACACTGGCTAAAAGTTTTTTCAAACCTACTTCTGGGAAATTGATTTTTAATTCCTGAGTAGCTCCGTTACCTGAAACTTCCAGAACAGTTCCCTCTCCCCATTTCTTGTGGAGGGCAATGTCACCAATGGACCAATTTGTCTCGCTAGACGCTGATTTTGGTCCAGCTGTAAATTGACCAAATGGAAGACCGCTTGACTGAATATTTTTTGGTGCCACACCGCGTTTACGGTCTTGGAGGGCCTGCGCCAAACTCATACCTTGAGCGAAGGAAATACTACCACTGCTGTATGATGCTTTAAAGCTTGTATTTGCTGGGCGCGCCAATCCTTGATACTCAAGTAAGTCTGAACTGATTTCGTTAATAAAACGAGTCGGACGGTTGTAGTTGGTACGACCGAAAAGCAGGCGCGAGTTGGCATTTGTCAGATAGAGAATTTTCTCTGCACGCGTAATTCCTACATAGGCCAGACGGCGTTCTTCTTCTAGTTCATCTTGATCTTCAGCCGCACGGCTAAGCGGGAAGACATTTTCTTCCATCCCAATCAAAAAGACAACTGGAAACTCGAGACCTTTGGCAGCATGCAGGGTCATTAGGGTAACTTCCGATGTCTCCTGACTCCCTGAATCTGTGTCCGCAATCAAGGCCAAGTCATTTAAGAAACGACTCAGTTTGTCCAAACCAGTTTCCTCTTCTGGCACATCAGAGGTGTCATCAAAGTTTTTCGTAACAGAAAGGAACTCTTCGATGTTTTCTACCCGAGCCTTACTTTCTAGAGTCGCTTGGGCATTAAGAATATCTACGTAACCAGTTTTTTCTAGCACTGCCTCAACCAACTCAGTAATACTTAATTGGTCCAACTGCTCCCGTAAATCAAGAATTATATTGGCAAAATCCCAGATAGATTGGGCCGCCTTCCCCTTGATGCCAGATAACATGATATTTGCTGAAGCATCTAACATAGACATGCCTTGCATATTCGCAAAATCACGGATTTTCTCAACTGTACCTGGGCCAATTCCACGTTTCGGTTCGTTGATAATACGCTCAAAACTGATATTGTCACTCAAATTGGCAATAAGATTGAGGTAAGCGATAATATCTCGGATTTCCTTACGGCTGTAGAACTTGGTTCCGCCAATCATGGTATAAGGAATATTTGACTTGAGCAAGGCTTCCTCAATAGTACGGGACTGCGCATTAGTACGATAAAGAACTGCAAAATCCTTGTGAAGGAAGTTTTGACTCCGACCAAGTTCATCGATAGTTCTGGCTACAAATACAGCCTCATCTAGCTCATCATTGGCACGATAGTAAACGATTTGTTCTCCATCCGCATTCTGGGTCCAGAGATTCTTAGGACGGCGGTTTTTATTGTTTTTAATGACCTCGTTGGCCGCTTGGAGAATGGTTTTAGTTGAACGATAGTTTTCTTCTAACAAGACAACCTTGGCTTGGGGATAATCCTTTTCGAAGTCCAAGATATTCTGCATATCAGCACCACGCCAACCGTAGATAGACTGGTCCGCATCCCCAACAACACAGATGTTTTTAAAGCGCGAAGCCAAGAGTTTGACCAATTGGTACTGGGCATGGTTGGTATCTTGGTACTCATCAACGTGGATGTATTGGAATTTCTGTTGATAGTAAGTCAAAACATCAGGATTTTGATCAAAGAGACGCAGGGTCAGCATAATCAAATCATCAAAGTCAACCGACTCCGACTGACGCAATTCTTTCTGATAGGCCGTATAGCACTGAGCCACGATTTGTGTGTACATATCCCCGGCTTGAGCAGCATAAGCCACATCATCAATTAAATCATTCTTAGCATTGGAAATAGTCCCCAAAATAGTTCGTTCATTCCATTTTTTCGGATCCAAGTTTAACTGCTTGAGAATGCGTTTCATGAGCGTTCGCTGTTCACCAGGATCGACAATAGTAAAATTACGGTTGTAGCCAATATGAGCCGCATCACGACGCAAAATACGCACACACATGGAGTGGAAGGTCGCAATCAGACAGTCCTGAGTGGCTGGATTGAGGCTATAAGCACGCTCCTTCATCTCACGCGCAGCCTTATTAGTAAAGGTAATGGCCAATATATTCCACGGATTGACCAGCTTTTCATCAATCAAATAAGCGATACGGTGGGTCAAAACTCGGGTCTTTCCAGAACCAGCCCCCGCCATGATTAACAAGGGACCTTCTGTCGTTTGCACTGCCTCAGCTTGACGGTCATTCATTCCATTTAATAATGCGTTCATCTTCTCTTCCTTACTCTTGAAGTCAATATTTCTATTATATCAGAATTCAGGGAAAATATCTTTACCTAGACTGGTTACGTGTAGAAGGCAACTTCTTATATCTAGATAAAAAATGAGCTTGGATAGTATTTCCAAACTCATTTTTTACTCAATGAAAATCGAAGTGCAAACTAGGAAGCTAGCCGCAGGCTGTACTTGAGTACGGCAAGGTGAAGCTGACGTGGTTTGAATTTGATTTTCGAAGAGTACAAAGTCAATTACAATATACTAGAACAAACCTAGGACTGTTCCATCGCTTTCAACATCCATATTGAGAGCTGCTGGTCGTTTTGGAAGTCCTGGCATAGTCATGACATCACCAGTTAAGGCAACGATGAAGCCTGCACCTAATTTTGGTACCAATTCACGAATGGTAATTTCAAAGTTTTCAGGTGCTCCAAGTGCATTTGGATTATCTGAAAAACTGTATTGAGTTTTAGCCATACAGATTGGCAATTTGTCCCAACCATTTTGAACGATTTGAGTGATTTGTGTTTGAGCTTTCTTCTCAAAGTTCACTTTGCTACCACGGTAGATTTCAGTAACAATCTTTTCAACCTTTTCTTGAACAGAAAGGTCATTGTCATACAAACGTTTATAGTTAGCTGGGTTTTCAGCGATAGTCTTAACAACTGTTTCGGCAAGTGCTACTCCACCTTCTGCACCATCAGCCCAGACACTTGCTAACTCGACTGGCACATCAATTGACGCACAGAGTTCTTTCAAGGCTGCAATTTCAGCTTCTGTATCAGACACAAATTCGTTAATAGCCACAACTGCTGGAATACCGAACTTACGGATATTTTCAACGTGGCGTTTCAAGTTAGCAAAACCGGCACGAACTGCCTCCACATTTTCCTCTGTCAGAGCATCTTTAGCCACGCCACCATTCATCTTAAGGGCACGAAGGGTTGCAACAATAACTACTGCATCTGGAGATGTTGGCAAGTTTGGTGTCTTAATATCAAGGAATTTTTCGGCACCAAGGTCTGCACCAAAACCAGCTTCAGTAACTGTGTAATCAGCCAAGTGAAGGGCTGTTGTAGTTGCCAAGACTGAATTACATCCATGAGCAATATTGGCAAATGGACCACCGTGTACAAAGGCAGGTGTACCGTAAATTGTCTGAACTAGGTTTGGCTTAATAGCATCCTTCAAGATTAATGCTAAAGCACCTTCAACCTGCAGATCACCAACAGAAACAGGTGTTCGGTCATAGCGATAACCGATAACGATATTAGCCAAGCGGCGTTTCAAGTCCTCGATGTCTGTTGCCAAGCAAAGAATTGCCATGATTTCGGAAGCAACGGTAATGTCAAAGCCATCCTCACGAGGAATACCATTTAAAGGGCCACCAAGTCCAACGGTCACATGGCGAAGAGCACGATCATTCAAGTCCACTACACGTTTCCAGAGAATACGACGTTGGTCAATTCCCAGCTCATTCCCTTGGTGCAAGTGGTTGTCAATCAAAGCAGAAAGAGCATTATTGGCAGTCGTAATGGCATGCATGTCTCCAGTAAAGTGAAGGTTAATATCTTCCATAGGGAGAACTTGGGCATACCCACCACCAGCAGCACCACCCTTAATCCCCATTACTGGACCAAGAGATGGTTCGCGGATAGCAATCATCGTTTTCTTGCCAATTTTATTCAAGGCATCCGCCAGACCAATGGTAATAGTTGATTTTCCTTCACCTGCAGGTGTTGGATTGATGGCAGTAACCAAGATCAATTTTCCAACTGGATTGCTCTCAACTGCACGAATTTTATCAAAGCTGAGCTTAGCCTTGTACTTTCCGTACAACTCCAAATCGTCGTAAGAAATACCAAGTTTCTCTACAACATCAACGATTGGTTTCAACTCAATACTCTGTGCGATTTCAATATCTGTTTTCATTCAAAACTCCTCTAACCTCTTATATGATAATTCATTATATCACAAAACAAGATTTTTAACATCCCAAAACTCTCTAAACGTTCGTAAATATCCCTGTTTTTAGGGTTTTTATAGTCCTTTCTTAAATTTTATATGGCTTTATAGTTTGAAACTATAGTAAATCTTCGTTTTTACCAAAAATTTATCACTTTCATTTTACTTACCGTTTATTTTTGTGTACAATAGTGCTATGAAAATTTTAGTTACATCGGGCGGTACCAGTGAAGCTATTGATAGCGTCCGCTCTATCACTAATCATTCCACAGGTCGCTTGGGCAAAATCATCACAGAAACTTTGCTTGCTGCAGGGCATGAAGTTTGTTTGATAACAACAAAACGAGCCGTGAAGCCAGAAGCCCATCCCAACCTAAGCATTCGAGAAATTAACAATACCAAGAACCTTCTTCTGGAAATGAAAGAACGTGTTGCAGATTATCAGGTTTTGATTCACTCAATGGCCGTATCTGATTACACTCCTGTCTATATGACAGGGCTGGAGGAAGTTCAGGCTAGCTCTAATCTAGAAGAATTTTTAAGCAAGCAAAATCATCAAGCTAAGATTTCTTCAACTGACGAGGTTCAGGTTTTGTTCCTAAAAAAGACACCCAAAATCATCTCTCTAGTCAAGGAATGGAATCCTGCTATTCATCTGATTGGTTTCAAACTGCTGGTTGATGTTACCGAAGATCATCTGGTTGACATTGCTAGAAAAAGTCTTATCAAGAACCAAGCAGACTTGATTATCGCAAATGATCTGACTCAAATCTCAGCGAACCAGCATCGTGCAATCTTTGTTGAGAAAGATAATCTTCAAACGGTTAACACTAAAGAAGAAATTGCAAAACTCCTCCTTGAAAAAATTCAAAACTATCATTCTTAGAAAGGAAAGCTATGGCAAACATTCTCTTGGCTGTAACGGGCTCAATCGCCTCTTACAAGTCGGCAGATTTAGTCAGTTCTCTAAAAAAACAAGGCCATCAAGTTACTGTTTTAATGACTCAGGCTGCTACAGAGTTTATCCAACCTTTGACACTACAGGTACTCTCACAGAATCCTGTCCACTTGGATGTCATGAAGGACCCCTATCCTGATAAAGTCAATCATATCGAGCTTGGAAAAGAAACGGATTTATTCATCATAGTCCCTGCAACAGCTAACACTATTGCAAAACTAGCCCACGGCTTTGCGGATAACATGGTAACCAGTACAGCTCTAGCCCTGCCCAGTCATATTCCTAAACTAATAGCTCCTGCTATGAATACAAAAATGTATGACCATCCAGCAACTCAGGCTAATCTGAAAACATTAGAAAGCTACGGCTATCAGCTGATTGCTCCTAATGAATCCCTACTAGCTTGTGGCGATCATGGACGAGGAGCTTTAGCCGACCTCACAATTATTTTAGAAAGAATAAAGGAAACTCTCGATGAAAAAACGCTCTAATATTGCACCCATTGCTATCTTTTTTGCAACCATGCTCGTGATACACTTTCTGAGCTCACTTATCTTTAACCTTTTTCCATTCCCAATCAAACCGACCATCGTTCATATTCCTGTCATTATTGCCAGTATTATTTACGGTCCACGCGTTGGGGTTACACTTGGATTTTTGATGGGGCTACTTAGCTTGACAGTTAATACGATTACGATTCTACCGACAAGCTACCTCTTCTCACCATTCGTCCCAAACGGTAACATTTACTCAGCTATCATTGCCATCGTCCCACGTATTTTGATTGGTTTGACTCCGTATCTAGTTTATAAACTGATGAAAAATAAAACTGGTCTTATTTTAGCTGGTGCCCTTGGTTCACTTACCAATACAGTCTTTGTACTTGGTGGAATTTTCTACCTTTTTGGAAATGTCTTTGATGGTAATATCCAAAAACTCCTAGCAACTGTTATCTCAACAAATTCGATTGCTGAATTAGTTATTTCCGCAGTTCTAACCCTAGCCATTGTTCCAAGACTACAGACTTTGAAAAAATAAAAACAATCTCCACTTTCATACTTGAAGGTGGAGATTTCGCTCTGTATAGTTTTGATTTTTAGTAAAATATCTACAAGTCTTTAACTGAAAAATGACCTATAAACCTAAGTAAATCCTTGCTTTATTGTCTTGTTTGGTGTACTATACTAGTGTATATACAGTTAAAAGGAGATTCTTATGAACACACGGAAAAAGACACAATTTATGACAATGACTGCCCTCTTAACGGCTATTGCAATTTTGATTCCAATTGTTATGCCTTTTAAGATTGTCATTCCACCTGCTTCCTATACTTTAGGAAGCCACATCGCTATTTTTATCGCCATGTTCTTATCGCCCTTGATGGCTGTTTTTGTCATCTTAGCCTCTAGTTTTGGATTTTTGATGGCTGGCTATCCCATGGTGATCGTTTTTCGAGCTTTTTCCCATATCTTTTTTGGGACTTTGGGGGCTCTTTACCTACAAAAATTCCCCGATACCCTAGATAAACCAAAATCTTCCTGGGTTTTCAACTTTGTGTTAGCGCTTGTCCATGCTCTTGCTGAAGTATTAGCTTGTGTCGTTTTTTATGCAACT
Source organism: Streptococcus sp. CL6.35 (assembly GCF_049737915.1). Classification (GTDB taxonomy): domain Bacteria; phylum Bacillota; class Bacilli; order Lactobacillales; family Streptococcaceae; genus Streptococcus. The sequence goes on from NZ_JBKOTU010000005.1 coordinate 25,922, forward strand.
TCGGGTACCAATGTAGAAAATATGTTTTATGTTCTATTTATACTAGTTGGATTTGGCACAATTATCCATAGTATGGTAGACTATACATTAGCACTAGCTGTCTATAAAGTGCTTCGAAAACGCCGTTAAAAGGAAAAGCTATGACAAAAGATCGCAAACAAGCCCTGCTCCAACTCTTGAAAGAAACTCCTAAAGCCCTCAATGGCCAAAGTTTAGCTGAACATTTTCATGTTACACGCCAGGTCATTGTACAGGACATTGCAATTTTAAGAGCCGATGGCGCTCCTATCCTATCCACCAATCGTGGCTACGTCTATAAGCAAATTGAAACCAACCCTTATGTTCACAAACTTTTCAAGGTGAAACATGAAGTTGAAGAAATCGGTCAAGAACTCCTTGCTATCGTTGATAATGGTGGACGTGTTCAAAATACCTTGATTGACCATCCCGTTTATGGAGAAATCGAAACCTTGCTGAAACTGTCTTGTCGCCGAGACGTGCAACATTTTCTAGAACAAGTCGAGCATTCAGATTTTAGACCTCTGTCTGAATTGACAGATGGCATCCATTACCACCTAGTCGAAGCTGAAACACAGCAAGACCTCCGCTATATCGAGGAGGCCTTGGATCAGCTAGGTTATTTAGTAAAAGACTAGAAGATTTTCTTCTCCCATCCATCTTCTATACGATGACGGTAGAAAAATTCAGATTTGTCCGGAGCTTCCATCATCTCCATCAAAGGTAGCATATCATAGGCCAGATCCAAGTTTGGAATCTGGTCTTTTTGAATCCAATAGCTCAAATAGTAACAATGATATTTAAAAACCACATTGAATGAAAATTAACAACTACTTGCTTACTAAAAATATATCACCAGTTATGTTGATCAACATTATCCTTAGTCACAAGATAAATTGGAGAAACTGTTTCTTTTTCCAGTTTTTTCCCTTGATAATGATCTATTGCTGATTGAATAGCAATTTCACCCATCTTAGCTGGTTGCTGAGCAATAGTGGCAGTAATATCACCTTTTGCAATAGCATCATGTGCATCTGGTTGACCATCAATACCAACAATTAATACATTGCTAAGACCAGCTGCTTTTACTGCTTGTGCAGCTCCTAACGCCATCTCATCATTCTGTGCAAAGATTGCTTGCACTTCTTTGTTTCCTTGAATCATATTTTGCGCTGTATTCAAAGCTTTTGCGCGGTCAAAATTAGCGGATTGACTAGAAAGAACATCTAAATTTGTCTTTGAAATTTGTTCAAATCCTTTACCTCTATCTACAGTTGCAGAAGCGCCAGGGACTCCTGATAATTCAAAAGTTTTTGCTTTTTCTCCCAATTGCTTGGTAATAAATTCTGCAGCCATTTTACCTGCTTCTACGTTATCAGAAGCAACAGTTGTCAAGACTTCACCTCCATTACTACCGCGGTCAATTAAGATTACCGGAATATTTGCATTATTAGCAGCTTTAATAGATGTAACAATTGCATCAGAATCAACTGGATTAATTAGTAAAGCATCAACATTTTGACTAATAAAATTTTGAATATCATCTGCTTGTCTAGCAGCATCATCTTGTGCATCTGCTATCTTCAAAGTTACTTCTTTTTCTCTTGCGGCTTTTTCAAGACCATCTTTCATAGCTACAAAATAGGGATTGTTAGTAGTCGAAATAGAAACTCCTAATTTTAATTCTTTTGCCGACTTTTGAATCGTAGATTTATTATCATTTGATGAATTTCCTAAACCAGTTTTTCCACAAGCTACTAAAGCAAAAATAAATGTTACAAACAAAGCAAAAATGCTAATTTTTTTAATATTTTTCATGTTATTACTCCTCGTAATATATATCTATAGGGATAGTTTCAATCCCGATTATTGTACGTCATCTAATAAATTGTTACTATTTCCAAAAAAATTGAAAATTATTCTACTGTTTTACAACTTTAAAACGATCAATCAGAACAGCAATTAAGATTACAACTCCTTTTACTACTTGTTGCCAAAATGCTGAAACACCGATAATATTAAGTCCATTATTCAAAACCCCAATAATTAAAGCACCTATTAAGGTCCCCAGTATGCGACCTTTACCTCCTGATAAAGAGGTTCCCCCAAGAACAACAGCTGCAATAGCATCCATTTCATAACTAGCACCTGCTGTTGGTTGAGCAGAACTTAAGCGTGATGTTATAATCAATCCAGAAATTGAAGCCATAATACCTGAAATTGAATAAATGATAATTTTCACTTTATTTAGTTTCACACCTGATATATATGCTGCTTTTTCATTCCCCCCTATAGCATACACAGATTTACCAAATGCTGTTTTATGAAGTAAAACATATAAAACAATAAATACAATAAACATAATAATTACAGGAAATGGAATTCCGACTATATAACCTTGCCCCAAAAATTGAAATAAGAATGTATCACTTAATCCTTTTGTGATAGGATTCCCATTTGTATAAACAAGTGTTGCGCCTCTAAAAATAGTCATAGTTGCTAAAGTAACGATAAATGGAGCTAATTTCCCGTAGGAAATCAATAAACCATTCATCATCCCCAGAATGCAACCCAAAATTAAAGAGATGAGAATTGCTAACGTAACAGGCATTCCAGATCCTAATAGGCCAGCGGTTAGCGCACTGGATAAGGCTAAAATTGATCCAACTGATAAATCAATTCCACCTGTTAGAATAACAAAGGTCATTCCAAAAGCGATCAGTGCATTTGATGTTACTTGCAATAGTAAATTTAACAGATTATTTGCTGTTAAAAAATTTGAATTGATAATAGTGATGACAGCCATTAAAATTATCAATGCTATTACTGTTGTCAATTCTGACATATACTTCATAGTATTTTTCACACTATTGTCCTCCTGTGGCTAGTTGCATAACTTTTTCTTGTGTAGCTTCTTGACGTGTTAATTCTCCACTAATTCTTCCTTCATGCATGACCATAATGCGATCACTGACTCCGATCACTTCTGGTAAATCTGAAGATACCATAATAATCGGCACACCTCGTTCAGCCAATTCATTCATTAATTGGTAAATTTCACGCTTAGCACCAACATCTACCCCACGAGTTGGCTCATCTAGAATCAGTACTTTTGGAGCAATACCTATCCATTTTGCTAAAACTACTTTCTGTTGATTACCACCAGAAAGTGTCCCAACTTCCTTATCTGGATAACCTGATTTAATTCGTAGCCTATCAATTAAACGTTGTACAAATATATCACTTGTTTTATTATCAAAAATGCCATTTTTAACAAAATCACGAGTACTAGGTAAAGTCATATTATCTTTAATAGAAAAATCTAAAATCAATCCCTCATCTTTACGATCTTCTGTTAAGAAACCAATTCCATGCTTAATTGCTTCAAAAGGATTTTTAATTATCAGTTCTTCTTCATTTATTATAATTTGACCAGATTTTAAAGAATCAATTCCAAAAATTGCTCGCATTATTTCAGTACGACCAGCACCCATCAAACCAGAAAAACCAAGAATTTCCCCTTGACGTACATAGAAAGAAATATCCGTAAAAGCATCACCAGAAAGATTCTTAGCTTGAAAAACAATATTCCCAATCTCAGCCTTTTTTTCTGGATAATAATCTTCTAATTCACGCCCCACCATCTTTTGAACTAATTCATCCGCATTAGTTAACTTCGTTCTCTTGGTATCAATTACAAACCCATCCCTCATAACAGTTATAAGATCTGTAATCTTAAAGATTTCTTCCATCCGATGTGAAATATACACAATACCTACACCATCAGATTTTAATCCTTCTATCACTTTAAAAAGTGTTTCAGTTTCACAATCAGTTAAAGCTGCTGTGGGTTCATCCATAATTAACAAGGAAACTTCTGATAATAAACATTTTGCTATTTCTATCATTTGTTGTTGTCCGACTGATAATTGACCAATGATTGCATCGAGAGGAATAGAGATATTAAGACGTTTAAATGCTTCTTTAGCTTTCCTTTCCATACTAGCTTTATCTAGAAACCCAATCGAATTTTTAATTTCTCTTCCTAAAAAAAGATTATCAAGTACAGTCATATCTGGCCAAGTATTCATTTCTTGATGAATAAAACTCAGTCCAAACCGTTCTGCCTCTTGAGGATTAGAAAATGTTTTTTCTTTTCCATCAATAAAAATAGTTCCTGAAGTAGCTGGAAAAAGTCCAGTTAAAATATTCATTAAGGTTGATTTGCCTGCACCATTCTCTCCCATTAAAGCATGAACTTCTCTTGAATTAAGAACCAAATCAATACTTTCTAAAACACGATTATTCCCAAAAGATTTTGAAATGTTCTTCATTTCAATTTTCATAGGAAACTCCCTTCTAAATAATAACTCCTGATTGCAAGATTATATTCGAATATGGTGTATCTTCCCCAGTGCGAATAACTGCCTTAACTGTAGTATTCATAGCTTTCAATTCTTCATGACTAATATATTCAATAATTATATTCGATCCTAAAAGATCTAGAACTGCTTGCCACTGTTCTTTGTTTTTTTCCTTAATTTCTTCTGCTAAGAAAATTTTTTCAATAAGTACATGATCTGAATATTCTTTTAAAACTTCTAAAAAACTTGGACTACCTTTTCTTAATGCTAAATCAATTTTATCAATACCTTTTGGAACTGGCAATCCTAAATCTCCAATACAAACCAAATCCATATGACCTAAATCATCAGCTAGTTTTGCTATATTACTATTTAAAATCCCATATTTCTTCATATCCTGGATGCTCCTTTATTTCTTTCAAACTCGGCATGCCACCTTGCGCTCCAAATCTTTGAACAGAAAGATGTGAAGCAATCGTTGCAAAGGACAATGCAACATTCATCTCTTTTCCTTTTGAGACAGCATAAGCAAAAGCACCATTAAACGTATCTCCTGCTCCTGTAGTATCAACTACTTCTGCTTTTATAGCAGGAATCTTCTGAACTGCTGCCCCATCATAATAAATAGAACCTTCAACTCCTAATGTCACAATCATTTTATTAGGATAAATTTTAATAATTTCTTCTAATTTCTTATCTGGAAAAAGCTCTGAACATTCATGCTCATTAGGAGTAATAAAATCACAAAAAGGAATCATCTCTATATCTGTTTCTCTAGCTGGTGCAGGATTGTAAAGTACCTTAACTTTATTTTCTTGACAAAATTTAGCTATAGATAGGTTGGCTTCATGTAGTATTTCATTCTGTAATACAACAATACTTGCATCACTAATCAATTCCCACTCATTTTTCCAATCATTTGTTTTAACTAAATTATTCGCTCCGGGATAATAAATAATTCTATTATCACCTCCATATAAAGTAATTTGTGCAACTCCTGTAGATTGTGGTACCGTTCCCACATGTTCTGTAGAAATATTATTATTTTGCAGATTACTTAGTAAATCTGCTGAAAAAATATCTTCTCCGACGTTTCCAAATATGTAAATATTATCTTCTACACTGGATAATCTACCAATAGCTACAGCTTGATTTGCACCTTTTCCACCCGGAACTATATTAAATGAATCCCCAAAAATCGTTTCACCTCCTTCTGGAATCCTTTTTGTTCTCATAACTAAGTCCATTGAAATACTTCCAACAACAACAATTTTACTCATTACTTTCTCCTTAATGTATTTCTTTCTACGTATCTAACAGGTAGTTTAATTTTAGCTTCATCTATAGAGAACTTATTTGCCATATTATAGATTAGCTTTGCAGCCTGTTCTCCCATTTTATATGATGATTGGTGAATAGTTGATAAAGAAGGATAAATAAATTGACTAAGTACAATATCATCATAACCAATGATTTGAATATCATCTGGGATTTTTTTACCAATTGCTAAAATTTCATGAATATAAGCTATCGCATGAATATCAGAAGGCGCTATAATACTATCAATATTTGGATTTCTTTTTAGATTCTCTTTAGCTTCTGTTTGAATTTTTTCAAACTCAAATGTTTCACTTTCTTCAATACGAATCTCTAAAGATTTATTCCTCAAATAGTTTAAACTTGCTTCAAATCGTTCCGCAATGTTCTCAGCTTTATCATCTAAAACTTTAATAATCATAACTTGCTTAGCGCCAGCATTCCAAATTGCTTTAGCAGCCAAACGTCCACCCAACTGATTATCAGAAAAGACACCGTAACCTGTATCTTTACTAATCCGGTCAACCACAACGACAGGTAACGTCAGATTTGGAAATTCCTTTGTAAAGTCAAGTGTCGTTATAATACCAGCTGCATTTGTTTTTAACAAAAGGTTTATATATTCTTCTAACGAATCATGATCTGAAATAGTACCAACCATAATCCTATAACCTTTATCTTTCAAATATGATTCAGCTCCTCGAACCAATCTTGGGAAGAAGGGATTAGAAATATCTGGCAATAAGAGTCCTACCATTTGATTTTTTTTAGTTTTCAAAGATTGTGCTAATACATTCGGCGTGTAATTTAATTTCTTGATAGCATTTTTTATCTTTTCTCTAGCATCATCTCCGACATAGCCTTTTTTCGAAATATATCTTGAAACTGTTGATTTTGATACTCCAGCTTCTTCAGCAACCTGTTTTATTGTAGTCATCACTCCTCCTTCTTACGTTGTGGAACCGTTCCCTTATTTATATAGTAAGCGTTTTCTTTTATTTTGTCAATACTTTTTTAGAAATATTTTAAATTTATTTCAGAGTACACATGTTTTTACTAATATCCTATTACTATTAGATACGAAACACAACAAGACCTCCACTATATTGAGGAGGCCTTGGATCAGCTAGGTTATTTAGTAAAAGACTAGAAGATTTTCTTCTCCCAATCATCTTCTGTACGGCGAGGGTAGAAAAACTCTGATTTGTCAGGAGCTTCCATCATCTCCATCAAGGGTAACATATCATAGGCCAGATCCAAGTTTGGAATCTGGTCTTTTTGCACCCAAGAAACTTCTCCTTCATCTGAAGAGCGAAGGCTACCAGAGAACTCAGTCGCCTTATAACAAATGACAATATAGCGCCCACCTGTATCTAGTGGCCAATTTTTAATGCCGACAAGTTGAGGATTTTGGATAGTCAATCCTGTTTCTTCGTAGATTTCACGAATGACAGACTCCGCAAAAGCCTCACCATTTTCAACATGACCTCCAGGAAAGGCATAACCAGACCAGCGATTTGTTTCAGGAGAGCGATACTGCATAACCACGCGCTGGGTTTCGAGATCTTCAATCAGACAAATGTTTGTTAAAATCGTTAATTGGGAACGGGACATATTTTCTCCTTTAGGTAATATTCTAATCCAACGCCTTGACTTCCAGCATCATATCTCGGATCTGAGCTGCTAGTTCAAAGTCAAGCACTTCAACGGCTTCTTGCATTTGTTTTTCCAGTTTTTTGACGAGTTCCTTGCGCTCTTGTTTATTAAGACTATTGATATCGACTTCCTTGTCTTCTTCCTTAGCAACTGCCTTGGTCACAGCAATCAGGTCACGGATTTCTTTCTTGATTGTCTGAGGCACAATACCGTGTTCTTCATTATAGGCCATCTGAATTTTCCGACGGCGGGCAGTTTCATCAATGGCACGTTGCATAGACTGAGTCACAGTGTCCGCATACATAATGACATGTCCCTCACTATTACGAGCAGCACGACCAATGGTCTGAATGAGACCACGCTCGTTACGAAGGAAGCCTTCCTTGTCAGCATCGAGAATCGCTACGAGGCTCACTTCAGGAACGTCAATTCCTTCACGAAGGAGGTTGATTCCGACCAAGACATCAAAGACACCCAAGCGCAGGTCACGGATAATCTCTGTCCGCTCTAAAGTCTTGATATCTGAGTGCATGTACTTGACCTTGATGCCCATTTCTTTGAAGTAGTCGGTCAAGTCTTCTGCCATTTTCTTGGTCAAGGTGGTGATAAAGGTTCGTTCGTTCTTTTCAACACGGGCATTAATTTCACCTAAGAGGTCATCAATCTGTCCCATTGTCGGACGGACTTCTACCTCTGGATCCAATAGTCCTGTTGGACGAATGATTTGCTCAATCACTGTCTCAGTCTGTTCATTTTCATAGTCACCAGGTGTCGCTGAAACGTAAACAATCTGATGCACATGGCTTTCAAACTCTTCACGACGGAGAGGCCGATTGTCCAAAGCTGATGGCAAACGAAAACCATAATAAACCAGCATTTCCTTACGCGAACGGTCTCCATTGTACATTCCCTTGATTTGCCCCATAGTCATGTGACTCTCGTCAATCATGATTAAGAAATCATCTGGGAAGAAATCGAGAAGCGTATAAGGAGGCTCACCTTCGCTACGACCATCCATGTGGCGTGAATAGTTTTCAACCCCGTTGGTATAGCCCATCTCACGCAACATCTCAATATCGTACTCTGTCCGCTGCTTCAAACGCTGAGCTTCAAGTAATTTGCCTTCCTTCTCAAAGACAGCTAACTGCTCCTCCAACTCTGCCTGAATCTTGGCAATAGCCACTTCCATATGGTCGTCATTGGTCACAAAGTGAGTAGCTGGGAAAATCGCCAAATGATCCACTTCTCCCAATACCTGGCCTGTCAGAGCCTCAACCTCACGGATACGGTCAATCTCGTCTCCGAAAAACTCCACTCGAAAGGCATGTTCATCACGGGAAGCAGGGAAAATCTCCACTACATCCCCACGCACACGAAATCTTCCCCGTTGGAAATCAATATCATTACGTTCAAACTGGATATCAACCAAGTCATTCAAGAGTTTATCACGAGAAATTTCAAGACCTGGACGGAGACTAACGACACTATCAGCGTATTCCTTGGGCGAACCCAAACCATAGATACAAGAGACAGAAGCCACAACAATGACATCATTACGCTCCAAAAGAGCCGAAGTCGCTGAGTGGCGGAGTTTATCAATCTCGTCATTGACAGAGCTGTCCTTCTCAATATAGGTATCACTAGAAGGAACATAGGCCTCTGGCTGGTAATAATCATAGTAAGACACAAAATACTCAACAGCATTCTCAGGGAAAAATTCCTTAAACTCCCCATAGAGCTGTCCTGCCAGAGTCTTATTGTGGGCGATGACCAGAGTGGGTTTATTGACTTTGGAAATGACCTGACTCATGGTATAGGTCTTCCCTGTACCAGTCGCCCCCATCAGAATCTGAGCTTTTTCGCCCCCCTCGATATTATCAACCAACTGCTCGATAGCTTGGGGTTGGTCTCCTGATGGTTCATATTTTGATACTAGTTTAAATTGATTGTCAGTAATGCGGTTAATCATAAGAATCCTCTCTTGATGTGCTATTCCTATTTTAGCATACTTGTAACATTTTCACGAAGAAAAGGATGGACCGAAGTCACATCCTTTCATTTTCTTTCTTTAATTGATAAGCGAGATAGACAATCAGCAGTAGCAAGATCAGACTTGTCATGATAGATCCTTCTATCCCAAAAGAGCCACCTGATAGCCAATCTTGATTACCTTGTGGTAAAAAGGTCATCAAAGACGTTCCTGACGGCTGACCACTAACTAAAATCCCAAAAAGATTTCCCTGAGCAAAATTCCAAGCCCCATGAATACCTGCTACACCCCAAACTGTATCTGTTTTGAGGAGGTAAAGTGACATGGCAACTCCGAATAAAAAGAGATTCACTAGAGATAGAGGGGTGAGACCAGAATTTCCCGCATGAAGCAGGGTAAAGAACAGGCTAGATATAAGAACAGCTAGTTTTAGATTGGTTCTTGAGGCCAATTGAGGAAGGAGCCAAGCACGGGCCACCACTTCTTCTGTTGTCCCCTGTAAAATCCAAAATGGAACGGTAAAAATGACAAAGGCTAGCGAATAAGGATTCAAGTGAATGGACTCAAAACGATATTGCCCTAATGCTACTAAACCTAACAAGGTCAGAAGAAAAAGTGCCAGACCTATACCAAATCCTTTAAGAAGATTGCTGAAGAAATTCTCTCTATAAAATCCCAAGGTTCGAATAGGTCTTTTCTCAACTTTTCTAGTCCATCTGAACACAGTGTTGAGAACGAAACCAAAGGACAGCAATTCTAAAATTAAACGAAAGTCACTTGTTTTATCCGTCAAGCTCTGAAGCAAGGTTTGTAAGAAGGCAGCAAAAGCTTGACCACTCTCTCCAAAATTTCTAGCAAGTCCGATGAGTGCTAACAAACTAATACCATACAAAGTATAAGCCACAAACTCTCCTACGAAGACAAAAACAAAGGCTAACAAGAGACTTGTGTAAATGTATAAACTCATTTTTGAAGCTTGGAAGTCTTTAAAAATTCTTTTGTTCTTCATATCTCCGTCCTCTTTTCTTCTATTATATACTATTATTATAGCACTTTGTGATAGCAGTTCAAGAAAGAAATAAAGGGCTTTTATGTTACATCTTCTAACATAAAAGCTCCTAGATTTGCATTTTTTAGTTTTTTCTGATATAATGGGAAAATATTCGGAAAAGGAGACTAAAAATGAAGAAAAAATTTCTAGCATTTTTGCTAATTTTATTCCCAATTTTCTCATTAGGTATTGCAAAGGCAGAAACTATTAAGATTGTGTCTGATACCGCCTATGCACCTTTTGAGTTTAAAGATTCAGATCAAACTTATAAAGGAATTGATGTTGACATTATCAACAAAGTCGCTGAGATTAAAGGATGGAATATTCAGATGTCCTATCCTGGATTTGATGCAGCGGTAAATGCGGTTCAAGCTGGTCAAGCTGACGCTATCATGGCTGGGATGACAAAGACTAAAGAACGTGAAAAAGTCTTCACCATGTCTGATACTTACTATGATACAAAAGTTGTCATTGCAACTACAAAGGCACACAAGATTAGCAAGTACGACCAATTAACTGGCAAAACCGTTGGTGTTAAAAACGGAACTGCTGCTCAACGTTTTCTTGAAACAATCAAAGATAAATACGGTTTTACTATTAAAACATTTGACACTAGTGATTTGATGAACAACAGCTTGAGTGCTGGTGCCATCGATGCCATGATGGATGACAAACCTGTTATCGAGTATGCCATTAACCAAGGCCAAGACCTCCATATTGAAATGGATGGCGAAGCTGTAGGTAGCTTTGCTTTCGGTGTTAAAAAAGGTAGCAAATACGAGCACTTAGTCACTGAATTTAACCAAGCTTTGGCTGAAATGAAAAAAGATGGTAGCCTTGATAAAATCATCAAGAAATGGACTGCTTCATCATCTTCAGCAGTGCCAACTACAACGACTGCAGCTGGTCTAAAAGCAACTCCTGTTAAAGCCAAATACATCATTGCAAGTGATTCTTCTTTTGCACCTTTTGTTTTCCAAAATTCAAGCAACCAATTTACTGGTATTGATATGGAATTGATTAAGGCAATCGCTAAAGATCAAGGTTTTGAAATTGAAATTACCAATCCAGGTTTCGATGCAGCTATCAGTGCTGTCCAAGCTGGTCAAGCAGATGGTATCATTGCTGGTATGTCTGTTACAGATGCTCGTAAGGCAACTTTTGACTTCTCAGAATCCTACTACACTGCTAATACTATCCTTGGTGTCAAAGAATCAAGCACCATTGCTTCTTATGAAGATTTAAAAGGAAAGACAGTTGGTGTTAAAAACGGAACTGCCTCTCAAACCTTCCTAACAGAAAATCAAAGCAAATACGGTTACAAAATCAAAACTTTTGCTGATGGTTCTTCAATGTATGACAGTTTAAACACTGGTGCCATTGATGCCGTTATGGATGATGAACCTGTTCTCAAATATTCTATCAGCCAAGGACAAAAATTGAAAACTCCAATCGCTGGAACTCCAATCGGTGAAACAGCCTTTGCCGTTAAAAAAGGAGCAAATCCAGAATTGATTGAAATGTTCAACAACGGACTTGCAAACCTTAAAGCAAACGGAGAATTCCAAAAGATTCTTGATAAATACCTAGCTAGCGAATCTTCATCTGCTTCAACAAGCACTGTTGATGAGACAACTATCTGGGGCTTGCTTCAAAATAACTACAAACAACTCCTTAGCGGGCTTGGTATCACTCTTGCTCTAGCTCTTATCTCATTTGCTATTGCCATTGTTATCGGGATTATCTTCGGTATGTTTAGCGTTAGCCCATACAAATCTCTTCGTGTGATCTCTGAGATTTTCGTTGACGTTATCCGTGGTATTCCATTGATGATTCTTGCAGCCTTCATCTTCTGGGGAATTCCAAACTTCATCGAGTCTATCACAGGACAACAAAGTCCAATTAACGATTTCGTAGCTGGTACTATTGCCCTATCGCTCAATGCGGCTGCTTATATCGCTGAAATTGTTCGTGGTGGTATTCAAGCCGTCCCAGTTGGTCAAATGGAAGCCAGCCGAAGCTTGGGTATCTCTTATGGCAAAACCATGCGTAAGATTATCCTGCCACAAGCAACTAAATTGATGTTGCCAAACTTTGTTAACCAATTCGTTATCGCTCTTAAAGATACAACCATCGTATCTGCTATCGGTTTGGTTGAACTCTTCCAAACTGGTAAGATTATCATCGCCCGTAACTACCAAAGTTTCAAGATGTATGCAATCCTTGCTATCTTCTATCTTGTAATTATCACACTTTTGACTAGACTAGCGAAACGCTTAGAAAAGAGGATTCGTTAATGGCAAAATTAAAAATTGATGTAAATGATTTACACAAACATTATGGAAAAAATGAGGTTTTAAAAGGAATTACGACTAAGTTCTATGAAGGAGATGTTGTTTGCATCATCGGTCCTTCAGGTTCTGGTAAATCGACCTTCCTTCGTAGCCTCAACCTTCTAGAAGAAGTCACTAGTGGTCACATCACTGTGAACGGCTATGACTTAACTGAAAAAACAACCAACGTTGACCACGTTCGTGAAAATATCGGAATGGTGTTCCAACACTTTAACCTCTTCCCTCACATGTCCGTATTGGACAACATCACCTTTGCTCCTATTGAGCACAAGTTGATGACTAAGGAAGAAGCTGAGAAATTGGGAATGGAATTGCTTGACAAGGTTGGGCTAGCAGATAAAGCTAATGCTAATCCAGATAGCCTATCAGGTGGTCAAAAACAACGTGTGGCTATCGCTCGTGGACTCGCCATGAATCCTGATATCATGCTCTTTGATGAGCCAACTTCCGCTCTTGACCCTGAGATGGTCGGAGACGTACTAAACGTTATGAAGGAATTGGCTGAGCAAGGTATGACCATGATCATCGTAACCCATGAGATGGGATTTGCCCGTCAGGTTGCCAACCGCGTTATCTTTACTGCAGATGGCGAGTTCCTTGAAGACGGAACACCTGATCAAATCTTTGACAACCCTCAACACCCTCGTCTGAAAGAGTTCTTGGACAAGGTCTTAAACGTCTAAACTCAAACTGTAAGGATTTCCTTGCAGTTTTTTTCTATCTCGTATTGGATTTTTTGATTTTTAGGAAAATTATGTTAGAATTAAGTTTATGAAATGAGGTTTCCTCATACCTAGCAAGACTAGGAATAAAATAGAAATTAGGTAGCTAGATGTCATCTAAGGTTATTGTTACAATTTTCGGTGCGAGTGGAGACCTGGCTAAACGCAAGCTCTACCCTTCCCTTTTTAGACTATATAAATCCGGCAATCTTTCCGAGCACTTTGCAGTCATTGGAACTGCTCGTCGTCCTTGGAGCAAGGAATATTTTGAATCTGTTGTAGTCGAATCGATCCTTGATTTGGCAGATAGTACCGAACAGGCTCAAGAGTTCGCTAGCCACTTCTACTATCAAAGTCACGATGTCAATGATACAGAACACTACATTGCTTTGCGTCAATTGCAGGCTGAACTAAATGACAAGTATCAAGCTGAACACAACAAGCTCTTCTTCTTGTCTATGGCGCCTCAATTCTTTGGAACTATCGCAAAACACCTCAAGTCTGAAAACATTGTGGATGGTAAAGGTTTTGAGCGCTTAATCGTTGAAAAACCATTTGGTACAGATTACGCAACTGCAAGCAAGTTGAATGACGAGCTCCTAGCAACATTTGACGAAGAACAAATTTTCCGTATCGACCATTATCTTGGTAAGGAAATGATTCAAAGCATCTTTGCAGTTCGCTTTGCCAACCTGATTTTTGAAAATGTTTGGAACAAGGACTTTATCGACAATGTTCAAATTACCTTTGCAGAGCGCTTGGGTGTAGAAGAACGTGGTGGCTACTATGACCAATCTGGTGCCCTCCGTGATATGGTACAAAACCACACTCTACAACTGCTTTCCCTCCTTGCCATGGACAAGCCAGCAAGCTTCACAAAAGACGAGATTCGTGCTGAGAAGATTAAGGTCTTTAAAAACCTCTATCATCCAACAGATGAAGAGCTTAAAGAACACTTTATCCGTGGTCAATACCGCTCTGGTAAGATTGATGGCATGAAATATATCTCTTATCGTAGCGAGCCAAATGTAAATCCAGAATCAACAACTGAAACCTTTGCATCTGGTGCCTTCTTTGTAAACAGCGATCGATTCCGTGGCGTTCCTTTCTTCTTCCGTACTGGTAAACGTCTGACTGAAAAAGGAACTCATGTCAACATCGTCTTTAAACAAATGGACTCTATCTTTGGTGAGCCACTTGCTCCAAACATTTTGACCATCTATATCCAACCAACAGAAGGTTTCTCTCTCAGTCTAAATGGGAAGCAGGTAGGAGAAGAATTTAACTTGGCTCCTAACTCACTGGATTACCGTACAGATGCAACCGCAACTGGTGCTTCTCCAGAACCATACGAAAAATTGATTTATGATGTCCTAAATAACAACTCAACTAACTTTAGCCACTGGGATGAAGTTGGTGCGTCATGGAAATTGATTGACCGTATCGAAGAGCTTTGGGCTGAAAATGGTGCCCCACTTCATGACTATAAAGCTGGAAGCATGGGACCTCAAGCCAGCTTTGACTTACTTGAAAAATTCGGTGCCAAATGGACTTGGCAGCCAGATATCGCCTATCGTCAAGATGGCCGTTTAGAATAAAAAAAATTCCTGCAAGATAACCTTGCAGGATTTTCTTTATCATCAAATTAAGCCTTCCAAGAGACCTTTCATAAAGTTTTCTGAGTTAAACTCTCCAATATCATCGATTTTTTCACCAAAACCAATCAATTTTACAGGAATATTGAGTTCTTCACGGATGGCTAGAACCACACCACCTCGAGCCGTTCCATCAATCTTAGTCAAGACAATTCCAGTTAATGGCGTGATTTTTGAAAATTCTTTGGCCTGTACCAGGGCATTTTGACCTGTTGATGCATCAAGAGCCAAGAAGGTTTCATGCGGCGCCTCTGGCACAACACGCTTGATGATGCGTCCAATCTTCTCCAACTCAGCCATGAGGTTGTCCTTGTTTTGCAAACGACCAGCAGTATCAATCATGAGAATATCGATACCTTCAGATACGGCACGTTCCATTCCATCAAAGACTACACTGGCTGGGTCAGCTTTTTCAGGTCCAGTCACAACTGGAACGTCCACACGACGACCCCATTCAGCTAGCTGGGCTACTGCCCCCGCGCGGAAGGTATCTGCTGCAACCAGCATGACCTTCTTACCTGCTTGTTTGTAGCGGTGGGCTAATTTTCCGATAGAAGTGGTTTTCCCAACACCATTGACCCCAACAAAGAGCATGACTGTCAAGCCATCTTGGAAGTGGATTCTTTCATCGTAGTTGCCATCCTTTTCATAAAGCTCAACCAATTTCTCAATGATGACACGGCGAAGTGCATCAGGCTTCTTAGCGTTTTCGAGTTTAGCTTCATAGCGAAGCTCTTCTGTTAGGTTAGAAGCGACCTGCACACCGACGTCACTCATGATGAGCAATTCTTCCAATTCTTCGAAGAAGTCTTCATCAACAGAGCGGAAGTTAGCAAAGAAGGCATTCAAGCGTGCTCCGAAGCCTGTACGAGTTTTCTTAAGACTGCGGTCATATTTTTCCTGAACAGTTTCTTCTACTTGAGACGTTTCTGGTTCAAGCACTTCAGAACTATTTTCTTCTACAGTCTCTAGGAGCTCAGTATTCTCTTCCTCTGTGACTTCTTCTGAGTTTAGCAATTCTTCGACTTTTTCTTGATGAACCTCTACATCTGGCTCTGAATCCAGACTTTCTTCAACTGTATCTTGATTTTCCTCTTCTTCGAGCAGACCTTCTTCAGAACTTTCAACTTCTGCCACTTCTTGAGAAACTTCCTCAGCTTCTGTATCTTCAGACAAATCAAGATTTTCCAGAGCTTCTTTTACAACTTCTTCGATTTTAGGTTCTTCTTTTTTTCCGAATAGACGGTCAAATAATCCCATATCTTAGTTCTCCTTTAGCACATATTCTTCGATAGCCCAGGCGACAGCCTCTTCATCATTGGTCATTGGTGTCACTACATTTGCGACTGCCTTGACTTCAGGAACAGCGTTTTGCATGGCAACACCGAGCCCTGCCCATTCAATCATTGAGAGGTCATTTGCCTCGTCACCACAGGCCATGACTTGGCTTTGGTCGATTCCTAGATGGCTGATCAGTTTTGCCAAACCTGTTGCTTTATGAACATTCTTTGGTGACCACTCTAGCAACATTTCCCGTGATTTAAAGATTTCATATTGGTCAAACAATTCCGGAGAAATCTTCTGAATGGCTTCATCCAAGGGTTCTTGAGCAAAGGCAGTCACGCATTTATTGTAAGTCATTTGACTAGATAAGTCTTCAAAATCCACTGGAACAAAGGTCAAAGCTGGATTAAATTTGGCATAAAGACTTTCTTGGTCGGAGTGAATTTGATAAACAGTTCCTTCTGAGATAGCATCAAGAGGCAGTGATAATTTCTCTGTTTCTTCATACAAGCGTGCCACATCATCATATGAAAAGACTGTCTTATCAAGGATTTCACCTGTATTTTTCTGAACCAAACCACCATTAAAAGTAATCGTATACTCATCTTCGTGGCCGTCAGTCCCTAGCTCATGGAGAAAGAAATCCATGGCTTTTAAGGGACGACCAGTTGTCAATACAACCTTGATACCACGATCACGCGCAGCTTTCAGGGTTGCCTTGGTACGATCCGTCAGCCTTTTATCAGTAGTCAGCAAGGTCCCGTCCAAGTCCAATGCAATCAATTTTATATCTGCCATTATAAGCCCTCCATATAAGCTATAACCGACTGGTCCTTATGGTGACCAATCACAGTTTCTGCTAATTCTAAAATCTCTGGTCGTGCATTTTCAGGAGCTACAGGATGTCCCACAACCTGCATCATATGCAAGTCATTTAGATTGTCTCCAAAAGCCATGACCTGATCCATTGTGATACCAAGTTTTTTAGCTAATTCAACAATGGCCACACCCTTATCGACATAGTCCAGAACAATATCAATAGATTCAAAGCCAGTTGTCATGGCCTTAACACCAGGGACGTTTTCGTTTACCCAAGCCTCACCAGCTTCTAGCGTTTCTTCTGTGAAGTTGGTTGTAAATTTGAAAATGTCATCTGTAATATCTTCTAGACTCGCTACTTTTTGGATATTTTCATTATAGTGCTGACTCACTTTTAAATAGGTCTCATCAACCGTATCTAGAACATAAGCTCCCTTTTTTCCCGTCAAGAGCAGTTTATTGATATCTACATAAGGTGAAGTTTTCAGCCTTTCAAAAGTTGATAGATAAAAGTCACGAGACATAGTCGCTTCATACAAGTCCTGACCTTGATACTCTACTAAACTGCCATTTTCCGCGATGAAAATAATGTCATCACGAACATCAGCAAATAATTTTTCTAGAGACAGAAATCCGCGCCCTGAAGCTACCGCAAAGTAAATCCTTTTTTCCTTATAGGAAGCCAAGAGAGACTTGAGGCGGTTCATATCAAAGCGCCCGTTTCCATCTAGAAAAGTTCCGTCCATATCTGTTGCTACTAGTTTAATCATAAAATCTTTCTTACTCCGATTAGTAAATCTACCTTCTATTATACCATAGATAGCTAGAAAAAGGACGAGTCTATCAGCTTTACCTATCTTTTATCCTTTCCTACTAGCTAGTACTGATTTCAACTTAAAAACTCTTAAAAAATTAAAATCGTGCAACTTTTTTCAGACAGTTTTAAAAGATTGATTTCCTTATATTTTTCCTTTATACTGGATAAAAAGGAGAATAATATGTCAGAAACAAATCACGAAATTGATTCAAATTTTGCAGGTCGTTTAAATATCCTGCGTGCGGGTGTGCTTGGTGCCAATGATGGGATTATTTCCATTGCTGGTGTGGTTATCGGGGTTGCTAGTGCCACGACCAATATCTGGATTATCTTTTTATCAGGCTTTGCAGCTATTTTGGCAGGTGCCTTTTCAATGGCTGGTGGAGAATATGTATCCGTTTCAACTCAAAAAGATACCGAGGAAGCAGCCGTTGCGCGTGAGCAAGTCTTGCTAGACCAAGATATGGAACTAGCCAAAAAGTCCCTCTATGCTGCCTATATTCAAAATGGTGAGTGTGAAACATCAGCCCAACTTCTCACCAACAAAGCCTTTTTAAATAATCCGCTCAAGGCTTTGGTAGAGGAAAAATATGGGATTGAGTATGAAGAGTTTACCAATCCTTGGCATGCTGCTATCTCTAGCTTTATTTCTTTTTTCCTTGGTAGCTTACCACCAATGCTTTCAATTACCATTTTCCCAAGTGAATACCGCATACCTGCTACTGTCCTTATCGTCGGTGTGGCTCTTCTTCTCACTGGCTACACAAGTGCTAGACTTGGAAAAGCCCCGACCAAAACGGCTATGATTCGGAACCTTGCTATTGGTCTCTTAACTATGGGCGTTACTTTCCTGCTCGGACAACTTTTCAGCATTTAGAACATAAGAAATACCTCGATTTTGAAGTCGAGGTATCTTTTTTTACATTTGCACAATTTTACGATAACTTCTAGAAGTAATCATGAAAATCAGCACATAGGCGATGAGGAAGATAGCGCAGATAGACAAGGTCACAATCAACATCATATTCGTATCTATTACACCAATTACTTTTAAAATCAGACTAAGCATATGGTAGGCAAATGCTAGATGTATGAAGGCAAAAAGCAAAGGAAGGAAGAAAACAGTTAAAACCTGTTTGTTGATGGTTTGCTTGATTTGCTTTTGATCCAAACCGACTTTCTGCAAGATAATAAAGCGTTCACGGTCTTCATAGCCTTCAGAAATTTGTTTGTAGTAGATGACCAGAACGGTTCCGATCATAAAGATAATGGATAGGAAAATACCGATAAAGAAGACACCACCAAAGAGGGCACTCATCTGAGAACGAGCATCTGCTAGATTGCTACCATAAACATAGCTATCTTCTGTGTTTAATTGAGCATTAAACTGATTGAGGTAGTTTTCATACTCTTCAGCGACCTTGAGTTGTTCTTCTTCACTGATATTTACATTCATACCGCCGTAAAACTGATTATAGATAGCCGAATCTGGGAATTGATCCAAAAAGGCTTGTAAATTAGGTACAACAAGGTAATTGTAATCAGTAGTCAAAATATTAAACTGATTTGGGACATGGTTGACAATAAAATCTTTATTAAATTCTTCTTTGACAGAAAATTGATGATCATTTAGAGTTAGTACTTTCTGTCCTTTCAGTCCGTCATTTTTGGCAAAGAGACCGACCTCATTTCCTGATAGAGACAGTTTTTGACCAGTCATATTTTCATAATCTTTTTGGTCAAATACCATGAAAACTGTTTTTGGTTGGACACGGTTTTGTCCTTTTTCAAAAATAGTTAACTTGGTTCCTTCTTGATTTGCAATACCAAAGTTACTGTAACGAAGAACTTCTTTCTCTTTGACACTATAACCTTTGTCACTTGCAAACTGGTTCAAGAGTTTGTCCAAATCTTCTTTTTCAACATTTTTTCCAGTAATTCCAAAGTCATGCGGATTTAGAACTTTTTTTAAGCTTTCTGCGGAATTGAAAATGCTTGTCGCTGCTGACATGGTTACCAAAACCATTGTTGACAAGATAGCGATAGTTGCTAGTCCAACCGCATTTTTCTTCATACGGAAAATCAAGTTAGACACTGAGATCAGGTTATTAGGTTGGTAATAGTATTTCTTGTTTTTCTTTAAGATTTGGAGGAAGACTGTAATTCCTGCATTGAACAAGAGATAGGTCCCAAAGATAACCAGTAAAACAGCTAGGAAGAAAGTTGTTAGGGCTGTAAGAGGATCGGTTACCGTAAGGGCAAGATAATAGCCAATCCCTAAACTTATGGAACCAAGAATAGTTTGGAGAGGTAGGAAACGACCTCTTTTCTCTCCGCTTGCTTTCTCACGCGAGAGCTGGAGGGCATTCATACGGGCGATTCGAAGGGCATTCAGGAACATGAGGCCTAGGAAAATCAATCCAAAGACAACAAGTACTGCAATGACAACATTCATTTGGAAGGTAGCGACCAGCTCAACCTTCAATTTCATCAGTTTGAGCAAGAAAGCGAAAATTAACTTGTCAAACAAGGCTCCAATACCGATACCCGCTCCAACAGTTAGAATCCCAAATACCACTAACTCCTTAAAGGTCATACTGATAAGATGACGCTTCTCCAAGCCCAACATGCCATAAATTCCTAGTTCCTTGGAACGGTTCTTCATTACAAAACTATTGGCATAGAGGACGATAATGGCTGACGCAAGGGTGACGACAAACATACCAAATCCAAGTGTAGCCTGAATGGTTGTTCCTCCACGGATTTCCGCAATCTTGGGATTGAAAGTTAGGGAGTAAAAGAGATAGGTGACGGTGACTGCCAAGAGAACAGCCAGTGCAAAAGGATAATAGAGTTTGCGGTTTTTAATCAAGTTCGATACCGCTAACTTATTGGTTAATCGAAACATACTAATTCACCTCGCTTGCCATGACAGTCAAGGTATCAGAAATTTCTTGGAACATCTGACGTTCTGTCTTCTCTCCACGGTAGATTTGGTTGTAAAGAATGCCGTCTTTGATAAAGAGTACACGTTTAGCTCTGCTAGCTGCTGCTGTTGAGTGGGTTACCATGAGAATGGTTTGGCCACGCTCATTGATTTCATCAAAGACATCAAGTAAGGCTGCAGATGACTTGGAATCAAGGGCTCCTGTTGGCTCGTCCGCAAGGAGAATTTCAGGTTCTGTGATGATGGCGCGTGCTACTGCTACACGCTGTTTCTGACCACCAGAAATCTCGTAAGGGTACTTCTCTTGTAATTGGTTGATGCCTAGATTCTCAGCTGTCACCACCAATTTCTTCATCATCTCCGTAATAGGTCTTCTTGACAAGACAAGCGGAAGCAAGATATTATCTTTTACAGAGAGAGTATCTAACAAATTAAAGTCTTGGAAGACAAATCCCAGCTTTTCACGACGGAAGCTAGAGGCCTGTGAATTTTTAATAGTTGCTGTATCAGTTCCGTTCAAGTAAACCTGACCACGACTTGGTTTATCCAGCATAGCTAGGATATTGAGAAGAGTTGATTTACCAGAACCAGACTCACCCATGATGGCAACGTAGTCACCCTTTTCTACGGTAAAGTGAATATCCTTGAGGGCTTCTACTTGGTTGCCCTGAAAACGAGTTTTATAAATTTTTTGAACGTGTTTTACATCTAAAAGTGTCATGAGAATCTCCTTTCTTAATATCCCATCAAATGAAATGTTGCTTGCATCATAGCGCATCCCAGCTGAACACGCTCGATATCTTTGTGGCTTGGTTTTCTTGTTTTCTTATGTAAGATTTGTTTCATGATGTTACTCCTTTGTTCTTTATGAGTCTAGTTTACATCAAAAAAAGACTGCTTGCCATAACCTAACCTTACAAAAGAGACTTTAATCTTACATTTTTGTAAGATTGGGGGAAATATACCCATTTCATTAAAAATATTTTACCATAAAAAGAAATCAAGAAGAAAACCCTTGCGGATGCAAGGGTTCAAAAATTTTAAAATAGATTAGTCGAATTCATAGACTAACAGTAAAATAACTGTTTCTACCTCACCAAAACCATCCTTGATTATCGTCAATGGCTTGGGCTTCTTTGCGTTTTCGTGGGCCTGTTCCGTACATTTCTGCTTCGATTTCTTCCTTGGTTGGCATGATAGAAGCTAGGATGATATAGATAATCACGCCAAGTCCAAAGTTTGCAACTGTAAAAATGGCAAACAAGAAACGAACAAGAGTAACATCAAAGTTCCACTTGTCTGACAGACCTGCCAGAACTCCTGAAATCATGCGATTTCGTCTCATTTTATAAAATTTACTGTTCATGATATTTCCTCTTTCTGCTAGGTTAGACATAGTATATCACGGGTAGGCTCGGCTTTCATCAGTCCTCAGGCTGATTTATTAGTAGCAATTTACCTCTACAAACTCCACAGCGATAGCGTTTTGTATCAATCCTTCGTTTGCGATGATACCTTTGCTGGCAGGATTGGCAACGATAAAGTTTGAGTGGTTTAGAGTGGCTATTTGTCAAGGAGGGCACAAAGCGTAATCCATCCACTGATTTCAACAGTTCCTTAAAATCCCGATCCTTGTGTTGATAGCCCTTCCCTTGAAAATAGAGGTGATAATGACAGAGTTCATGTCGGACAATTTTCCTAAAAACATCCAGACCCAATTCCTGATAAACCTTTGAATTAAAATCCAAATGCCCATCTTTGGGGAAAAATCGCCCACCTGTCGAACGTAGACGATAATTCCACTGAGCTTGATGGATAAAATGTCTGCCGAAGTCTTCTAGTGAAACCTGCTTGACGTAATCAGTCAGTTTCATTTGGAGCGAGGAGCGACAGATTGACTTTTTCACGTTCAGTATCGATTTTCTTGACCCAAACGGTCACCAAATCTCCGACTGACACAACTTGACTAGGGTGTTTGATGAACTTGCGACTCATATGCGAAATGTGAATCAAGCCGTCTTCGTGAATTCCAATGTCAACGAAGGCACCGAAGTCAACGACGTTACGCACTACACCTTCTAGCTTCTGACCAATCACTAAATCTTTGATATCTAGGACATCTTGGCGAAGCACAGGTGCATCAAAAGAGTCACGGAAATCTCGACCTGGTTTAAGAAGGTCTGCAATGATATCTTTAAGAGTTTCTGGACCAAGATCTAGCTCTTGCGCCATTTCCTTGACTGAAAGCGACTTGAGTTTGCTTTGGGCTTCTTCATTCAAGTCTGTAATGTCCAAACGTTTGAAAAGTTCCTTAACGGCAGCGTAATTTTCTGGGTGAACTCCTGTATTATCAAGGATATTGCTACTTTCAGGGATACGAAGGAAACCAGCTGCCTGCTCAAAGGCCTTGGCTCCCAGACGGGGAACCTTTTTGATTTGAGCGCGTGAAGTGATTTTTCCTTCTTCTTCGCGGTATTTGACAATATTTTCAGAGATAGTTTTGTTGAGTCCAGCTACGTGTGAAAGAAGAGCAGGACTGGCTGTATTGACATTGACACCAACTTGGTTCACCACGGTATCCACGACAAAGTCCAGACTCTCAGACAATTTCTTCTGGCTGACATCGTGCTGATACTGACCGACACCAATTGACTTAGGATCGATTTTGACCAATTCTGCAAGCGGATCTTGCAAACGACGGGCGATAGAAATGGCAGAGCGTTTTTCAACGGTCAAGTCTGGAAATTCCTGACGAGCAAGTTCGCTGGCAGAATAGACCGAAGCACCACTTTCATTGACGATAACATAGCTGACTTCTGGAAAATCTTTAAGAACTTCCGCCACAAAGGCTTCACTTTCACGACTAGCAGTACCATTTCCGATGGCAATGATTTCCACGCCGTATTGACCAATCAAGTCTGCCAACTCTTTCTTGGCTTCTTCGATTTGACGAGCTGATGCTGGTTTAACAGGATAAATGACCTGAGTTGTCAGCATTTTACCCGTTGCATCTACGACAGCTAGCTTGGCACCTGTACGAAAGGCAGGGTCAAATCCAAGAACCACGCGCCCTTTCAGAGGAGCAACCAAGAGGAGATTGCGTAGGTTGTCCGAAAAGAGTTGGATAGCTCCTTCTTCCGCTTTCTCAGTCAATTCTGTCCGAATACGTCGCTCGATAGCAGGTAAGACTTTTTTCTTAACAGATTGCTGAACCACTTCATCAATATAGGCATTCTTCACCTTGAAACGAGTAGCAAAAAAGGCAAGAATACGGTCCGTCGCATGTTCAAAACCTACCTTCAAAATACCTAGCTTCTCCCCACGATTGAGGGCTAAAGTACGATAGCCTTGCATATTTCCAACTGTCTCAGAAAAATCATAGTAAATCTGAAAAACCTGCTTTTCATCAAGACTTTCATCCTTGACTTGAGAAGTGAGTTTAGAGTGTCTCAGCACCTCCTGATAAGTTAGAGCGCGTAAATTGACATCTTCCGATAAGGCTTCGACCAAGATATCAACTGCACCAGCCAAGGTCTCCTTACCAGTCGCAAATCCTTCACAGACGAACTTTTCAGCTTCCTTCTCTAAGCCAGCTACATTCTGCAAAATCAAGCGAGCAAGTGGGAAGAGTCCAGCTTCACGAGCAATAGTTGCCTTGGTCCGACGCTTTTCCTTGTAAGGAAGATAGAGTTCTTCAACGTCTGCTAATTTTTCGGCAGCTAAGATAGCTTCTTCCAACTCCTTGGTCAGCTTGCCTTGTTCTTGAATCTTAGCTAAAACAGCTTCCTTACGGTCGTTGAGGTTGGTCAGACTTTTATCCAAGTCAATAATGGCCTTAATTGCCACCTCATCCAGACTACCAGTCATGTCCTTGCGATAACGCGCGATAAAGGGAATAGTAGCCCCTTCAGCTGTCAAACTTAGAACAGTATCAATTTGCTTTAACGTCACTCCCAAATCTTGGGAGATTTTTTCATATTTTTTATCCATGAATCTATTATACCACAAGCTATACGTTTCAAATTAGCTCTTACAGTATTTAAAAACAATATGTGGGGAATAGATTTATATTCTATAGTGCAATAACTTGTACTTAGAGAGTATTGCCACCTTTTTTAACCAATCCCTGACATCAAAAGTATTTAATGGCTCTGGCATAATAGCCAGTTCTGGGACCCGCATTATTAAGAAGGTTGCAATTTAATTCTAATAGTTGACAAAAGGATAAGTGATTAATTGTACTGTTTTTATTTTTGACAATAATGCGCCACGATTCTTCCTCTCTATTCTTTAAGAAAACGCTTTTTTGAAGAATAGGATTGTAATTTCTGTTTCTAATCGATCAAAATGCGTGTTTTTGAGAAATAAAAAATCGCAAGCCTGAGCCTGCGGTGAGTGTAATCTATTTTGAAATTTTAAATAAAAAAGGAGCATTTAAGCTCCATCCTTTGAAATAACGGACACTTGGCTGGTCGGTGTACCCAGCATCTCAGATACCTTTTTCAAGGTGCGGCAGGAACCTTTCTGCCCTCAAATGTCTTTCGTTAATATTATTCTAGCACTATCTACTTTTTTTGTCAAGTTTTCTCAATCTACCAGACTTAATACGACTTTGTAACTTAAAATCTTGTAAGCGATACATGGTCGGAACATAAAAGAAATCACCACTTTTATGTAACTTAATCGCAACAAGAACATTATTATCAAATCTTTTTACATATTCAAAACTGGCGTCTTTCTCTCGTGGATTGACCCCGACGAAATCTGGGTTCCTTAGTATGAGTTCCAGGTCTTCAATATGATGAATCACATCATTATGATGTCGTTTCAACATATGACTTCTTAAACCTTCTTTGTTAACTTTGATATCACTAGCTTCAAGAACAATATTAAAAATTTCTTTTACTTCGTCAGTCACCTGACCGATCTTTTTATGTTCCATCATTTCCTCCGTTATTCCACAATTATTATATCACAATCATAGTGTATACTAGGATATATCACGCTCTATTATTCGTTAGATACTCAATTTTAACTTTTCCCTTTTCCTCAAAATAATAGTATAATAGAGGTAGAATTTAGAATTGAGGTACACCTATGGCTGTAAAATTTACAAAACGAGACGACTTGGACAAGATGTTTGAAGAATTTGCTAAACTCCCTGATTTGAAGCAAGTTACTTTCCCTGATAACAAAGAGAAAAAAGCCAAAGCAGAAAAGAAAAACTAGATGATAGCTTTCCAACAACTCCCATCTAGTGTGCTTCAGACTGGAGCTATTTTCCTCTCCATTATCATTGAAGCCCTCCCTTTCGTGCTAATAGGGAGTATTGTCTCAGGGCTGATTGAGGTCTATATCACACCTGACAAGGTTTATCATTTTCTCCCTCGCAATCGTTGGGGGAGAATCTTTTTTGGGACTTTCGTCGGGATACTTTTTCCCTCTTGTGAATGTGGAATCGTCCCCATTATCAATCGTTTTCTGGAAAAGAAGGTTCCCAGTTACACGGCTGTTCCCTTTCTTGTGACTGCACCAGTTATTAATCCCATTGTACTTTTTGCGACCTATTCTGCCTTTGGCAACTCCTTCCACGTCGCCCTGTTACGGGCTCTGGGTTCCATTGTTGTGGCTGTGATACTTGGAATTTTTCTGGGATTCTTCTGGCAAGAACCGATTCAGAAAGAAAATCGTTTGGCCTGTCATGAGCACGATTTTTCTCATTTGAATCCTGCAAAAAAAGTTTTTCAGGTCTTTGTGCAAGCCATTGATGAATTTTTTGATACGGGGCGTTATTTGGTATTTGGCTGTCTCTTCGCCTCTGTTATACAGGTTTATGTTCCGACTCGGATTCTGACCTCTATCAGTGCGACTCCTCTTTTTGCCATCCTCCTCTTGATGCTTTTGGCCTTTCTTCTTTCTCTCTGTAGTGAGGCGGATGCCTTTATCGGTGCTTCTCTTCTCTCAAGTTTCGGCTTGGCACCAGTTCTGGCCTTTCTCGTCATTGGCCCAATGCTGGATATCAAAAATATTCTCATGATGAAAAATTACTTGAAAGCACGATTTATCGGTCACTTCATAACGATTGTGACTCTGGTCGTCTTAGTATATTCTCTCTTGATTGGAGTCATCCTATGATTCGATTTTTAGTTTTAGCTGGCTATTTTGAATTGACCATTTATCTCCATCTGTCTGGCAAATTAAACCAGTACATCAACATGCACTATTCCTATCTGGCTTATATTTCCATGGTGCTTTCTTTTATCTTGGCAATTGTTCAACTGTATATCTGGATGAAGCAAGTCAAAACCCATAGTCATCTGAACAGCCGATTGGCGAAGGTGACGAGTATTGCTCTTCTGGCTATTCCTATTGTCGTCGGTTTAACTTTTCCAACTGTTAGCTTGGATTCTCAGACCGTTTCAGCCAAAGGCTATCATTTCCCCTTATCAGAAGGCACGGATCAAGCTATTCAGACAAGTGAAGGGACGACAAGCCAATATTTGAAACCAGATACCAGTTCTTATTTTTCAAAAGCAGCTTATGAAAAGGAAATGCGAACTGCGGCGGATAAATACTTGTCCCAAGATAGTATTCAGATTACGAATGAAAACTATATGGAAGTCATGGAGGCTATCTATGACTATCCAGATGAGTTTGAGGGTAAGACAGTCCAGTTCACAGGCTTTGTCTATAATGACCCCAGTCATTCCAATAGCCAATTTCTGTTCCGCTTCGGCATTATTCACTGTATCGCAGATTCTGGTGTCTATGGATTGCTGACCAAGGGAAATACCCGTCAGTATGAAAACAACACCTGGATAACAGCCAAAGGAAAACTGGTCAATCACTATCATAAAGAACTCAAACAAAATCTTCCAACCTTGGAAATCGATAGCTTTACAAAAGTCGATAAACCAGAAAATCCCTATGTGTATCGCGTGTTTTAAAAAAGTAGCCTGGAAAGGGCTACTTTTTCTATTTAGAAATAAGAATCTAAAGTATGGGTAATTTTGTATAAAACTCCGATTTCCTACTCAGCATCCTTCCAATTCCGAGCAATTTCTTCATCTTTCTGGAGTTGATCTACCAGTTCTTCAACAGAGTCAAATTTGACCATTTCACGGACACGGTCTAGCCAGTAGACAATGACTGTTTCACCGTAAATGTCATCTGAAAAATCAAAAATATTGACTTCAAAACGTGGCTCTTCTCCATCGAAAGTAACATTTTTCCCGACACTCGCCATTCCACGATATCTTTTACGCTGCACTTCAATATCGACTACGTAAACACCATCAGCTGGCATATAGGTTCGATCTCTTAAAACTAAGTTTGCTGTTGGATAACCGATAGTCCGTCCACGAGCATTGCCATGAACAACCATTCCACGTGATGGTAGAGGAGTGCCAAGTAAATG
This sequence comes from Streptococcus sp. CL6.35, assembly GCF_049737915.1. Taxonomy (GTDB): domain Bacteria; phylum Bacillota; class Bacilli; order Lactobacillales; family Streptococcaceae; genus Streptococcus. The sequence goes on from NZ_JBKOTU010000005.1 coordinate 54,333, forward strand.
ACCAGCTTCTCTGACATCTCCATCAAGAATAGCTTGACGAATACGAGTAGAACTAATTTTCCCCTTTTCATCCTCAACAGGAGGAACAATGATGATTTCTCCATCAAAATAGTCCTTCAAATCATCCGCAGTTTTCTTATCAGAACCAAAGGTGTAATCAAATCCCGCTACAATAATCGCTGGTTTTAATGCTCTAACATAGGTATCAAAGAACTCTTGACCCGTTAAACTAGCAAATTTACTACTAAAGTCAAGTAAGAAAAGAGCCTCTACTCCATGCCATTTCATCTTATGTTCTCGTTCTTCATGGCTAACAATATGAAGCATTAATTCTGGCTTGTACGGTTGCAAAGCAAGCTTAGGGGACTCGGTAAAGGTCATCACGACAACTGGTAGATAATCTTTCATAGAAGCCTTGCTAGCTACTTCAAAAAGCTTCTGATGTCCCTTATGAATACCATCAAAATAGCCTAATACAAGAACTGTTTTATCAGGTACTGCAATGTCTTTTTCATTTTTTATAGGTACTGTTGTAATCATGAAACTATTATATCATAGAGAAAGCCTTTTCGCTAAAAGGAAAGCCCAAATGTCGTTTTTTGCCCCTGAACTGACCTTAAAAAATCATTCAAGATGTTAATTTAAAAAAATAGCATCCCCTAAGAGATGCTATCGTTTGGTAACTAGTCTACTGTTTCTTCCAAATCTTTTAACTTCACCGAAACAATTTTTGAGACACCTGATTCTTGCATAGTCACTCCATAGATGGAATCAGCCGCTGCCATGGTTCCCTTACGGTGGGTTACGACGATAAACTGGCTGTCCTTGTCAAAGCGGTTGAGGTAATCCCCAAAACGTTTAACATTGGCTTCGTCAAGCGCAGCCTCTACCTCATCCAAGATGACAAACGGAATAGTCTTGACACGGATAATGGAGAAAAGCAAAGCAAGAGCCGATAGAGCTTTTTCACCACCACTCATGAGGTTGAGTGATTGGATTTTCTTACCTGGTGGTTGAACAGAAATCTCAACCCCAGCTGTCAGCAAGTCTCCCTCAGTCAAAATGAGGTCCGCCTGACCTCCACCAAACATCTGCTTGAAGGTCACTTTAAAGGACTCACGAATAGCTTCAAAGGTTGATTTAAAGCGTTCCTTGACCTCATCATTCATCTCTGTAATGGTCTCAAGCAGCAAGTTTTTCGCTGATAAAATGTCATCACGTTGGCTATTTAGGAAATCCAGACGATTGTGAACTTCTTCGTACTGTTCAATAGCATCCAAGTTGACAGGACCCAGCGAGCGAATAGCCTTCTCTAAATCTTTAACCTCTTGCTCTGCCAGATTGAGATTTTCCAACTCATGAGACTTTTCTAAAGCTTCTGTATAGCTAATCTGATACTGGTCTGTTAATTGACTTTGTAAATGGCGTAAGCGCTCGCTGACCTTTTCTTTCTTAGCTTCAGCACGTGTTTGCTTGCGAATCCACTCTTCATTCTGCTGGCGAGCCTGATCCAAATGACTAGCAATATCATCCAATTGACCTTCAATATCATCCAACTCAAACTGCTTGCGAATCAATCCTTGTTGGAGGTTTATTTTCTGGTTTTTGGCTTCTTCGGCCTGTTGACTGAGCAATTCTGTATCAACTTTCTCAAGATTGTCAACCTTTTCTTGAAGAAGACGCTGGATTTCCTCTTGCTCGATATTCAGATTATCCAATTCCTTGCCTAAACGTTCAATATCAGCAACTTCATAACGTTTTTGTCCTTGCAGTTCTGTCTTAAGCAGGCGAACTTGCGCTAGCTCTTCCTGCAAGTTTTGATAACGTTCTTGGATGGCGTTTTTGTTGGACTTAATCTCTTCAATCTCAGCTTCCAGATTTTGCTTGTCACTTGCGATTGTAGCAAGGCGCTCTTGGCATTTTTCCTTATCTGCTTGCCAATCTCCGTCAGAAAGACGATCTAATTCCTCTTCTTGGAGTTTCCAAAGAGTTTCCAGTTCTTCAACTTGCTGACTGGTCTGCTGATAAGCGAGGGACAAGCCCTGCTCCTGAATACGAGCCTGCTCTCCTTGAGATTTGATGGCTTCTAATCTTTCTGTCAATGAAGCCATCTGGTCTTGCAAGGTCTTCAAAGATGCTTCTTCTGAACGAAGACTTGCTTCTTCTTCAGCAATTTCTTTTTGTAATTGCTCCAATTCTGGCTTGATAAAAATACTGTTGTTCTGGCGATTGGCTCCACCTGCGTAAGAACCACCTGTGCGAAGTTCTGTCCCATCTAATGTCACCATACGGACCTGGTAACGAACCTGGCGAGCCGCTGCACGCGCATGTTCTACAGTATCAAAAATAGCTGTCGTAGCTAGCAAATTCTTGAAAATAGCTTCCAGTCTAGTATCGAATGTCACCAGCTCATCAGCCATACCCAGAAATCCTGGACTTGTAGCAATAGCATCTTGGTTCTGACTAGAAATCGTACGCGCCTTAATAGTGGTCAAAGGAAGGAAGGTCGCACGACCAGCTCTAGTTCGTTTGAGAAAATCAATTGCTCTAGTTGCTGCATGTTCATCTTCTACGATGATATGCTGACTGCTCGCTCCCAGTGCGATTTCCAGAGCAGTTTGATAATGCACATCAAAGGTCAGGTGCTCACTGACTGCACCAATAATCCCACCAAGGCGAGCTTTTTCTTGGAGAACACTCTTAACACCTGCATAAAAGTTACTATGATTTCTCAGAATATTTTCCAAACTCTGAGCTCTGGCCTGCTTGTTTTTGAGATTATCCAGACGGTCAAATAGTTGACTTTGTTGAGCTTGATAGGAAGATTTCTGCTCCTCTTGCTCCTTGGCAATAGCTTGATAGTCAGCCAATAATTTTTGAACTTGCTCCTTGGCAGTTTCAAGATCCGCCTTTTGCTGACTAGCCTTCTCTTTAGCTGTAGCCAACTGTTCTTTCAGCTTTTCTAATTGATCTGCTTGTTTTTGAGAAAGCTGACGACTATTTTCCAACTCATTCTCGATGCGAGTCAGTTGGTTTGAGACATCCGCTTCTTCTTGTAAAAGCGCCACAAAGCGTTCACGCAAAAGTTCAATCATCTGATCAGGATCATCTGAAAAAGCTAGCAATTCAGCTTCTAAACGATTGAGTTTTTGATTATTTTGGACTAGATTTTCCTCTAAGAGGGCTAAAGAGCTTTCCTTATCAGACTTTTCTTTGCTGAGTAAATTTCTTTTATCCTCTAAAGCAGCCAAACGGGCTTGTGCTTCCTGTTGATTCAGGGCTACTTGCTCAGACTCCAGTTTCGATAGGGCTAATTTTCTCTCTAAGTCACTAATTAGACTAGTCAAGTCCATCAAACTGCCCTGATCTTTGGCCATTTCAGCCTGTAAATCTTGGCGTTGCTTTTTAAGAGTATGATTTTCTTCCTCTAATTTTTCCCGCTTTTGGTAATAACTCGTCAATAGTTCCTGAACCTGAGCCAACTCTTCTTCTGTCAACTCTAGTTCAGCCTTATTTTCCTTGATTTGAGCAACTAAAACATCCAAGTAAATAGCCTTACGTTGACCTTCCAAATCCAGAAACTTACGAGCATTTTCAGCTTGCTTCTCAAGAGGCTTAATTTGATTATCCAACTCGTAGATAATGTCTTCAAGACGATCCAGATTATCCTGAGTTTGTTGCAGTTTACTCTCAGTTTCTTTTCTGCGAGTCTTGTATTTCAAAACTCCAGCAGCTTCTTCAAAAATGGCACGACGTTCCTCAGGCTTGGAGTTGAAAATCTCCTCAACCTTCCCTTGGGAAATGATGGAGAAGGAATCTCGTCCCAAACCTGTATCCATGAAAAGATCATGAATATCACGCAGACGGACTTTCTTGCCGTCAATCTTGTATTCGCTATCTCCACTACGATAGATATGGCGTTCTACCCTGATTTCTTGGCCTGCATCCTTGATAAATCCGTCACTATTATCCAAAGTCACAACTACAGAAGCATAATTGAGCGGTTTGCGACTTTCAGTTCCAGCAAAGATGACATCTGGCATCTTACCGCCACGGAGACTCTTAACACTTGACTCCCCCAAGGCCCAACGCAGACTTTCTGTAATATTGGACTTTCCAGATCCATTGGGTCCAACAACTGCCGTCACACCTTGGTCAAAGACGACCTTAGTCTTGTCAGCAAAAGACTTGAATCCCTGAATTTCGATTTCCTTTAAATACATGAATCCAGCCCTTTCTCAACGGCATTTTTGGCAGCTTCCTGCTCTGCTAATTTCTTAGAACGACCTTGACCTTGACCAATGCTCTTACCTTCAACAAGAACTTCTACATCAAAAATCTTATCGTGGGCAGGCCCTGTTTCAGAAATCACCTGATAACGAATAGCCACATCGCCATTGACCTGAAGTAACTCTTGGAGATGGGTTTTGTAGTCTGTAATCATCTCAAATTCGCCTGCTTCAACCTTAGGAATCATGACTTGATAGATAAATTCCTTGACCTTGGCCACATCCTTGTCCAAAAGGAGAGCACCAAGAAAGGCTTCGAAGGCATCACCAAGAATGGTGTCACGATTGCGTCCACCAGACTTCTCTTCCCCCTTACCCAGCTTGATAAACTGATCAAACTGGCAATCACGTGCAAAACCAGCCAAACTCTCCTCGCGGACAATCATGGCACGGAGTTTAGACAAATCACCCTCAGGCTTTTTAGGATATTTTTTATACAGATATTCTGAAATCAATAACTGTAGAACAGCGTCTCCTAAAAATTCCAAGCGTTCATTGTGTGAAATTTTTAAGAGGCGGTGCTCATTGGCATAACTCGTATGAGTAAAGGCAGTCTCCAGTAAATTTTTGTCTGCAAATTCAATTGCAAAATGGTTCTTTAGTACAGTTTGTAATTCTTTCATACCAACCTCTTTCTAACTGATAACAGTCCTTTTTATTATATCAAAAAAAGCCTCCTGAGTCACTCTAAAACGGGACTGGAGAGCCTTTGGGAATTCTTTAAAATAAGATTTTCAGTTTTAAGGGCCAATTTAGGGCTGTGTAAAGAAAAAAGCCCTATTAAAGGCTTTTTAGGATGTTTACATCCACCCTGAGGGAATCGAACCCCCATCTCAAGAACCGGAATCTTACGTGATATCCATTACACTAAGGGTGGAAACTTGTTTTATTATAACAGAAATTTGCTCTAATAACAAGTTTTTTTCTAGACAGATAACCCGTCTTAGTGGGAAGCATCCCCATTCCAGATTGAGTTTTTCACGATAACATAATCAACGTGTTTAAGGTCAGCAACCTGACGTCCACCTGCATAAGAAATAGCACTTTGAAGGTCTTGTTCCATCTCAGTTAAAGTGTCTTGCAAATGACCTTTTGCAGGAAGCAAGATGCGTTTGCCCTCCACATTTTTGTAAGCACCTTTTTGATATTGTGAGGCTGAACCATAATATTCTTTGAACTGTTCACCATCGACTTCAATCGTTTTCCCTGGACTTTCAATATGTCCTGCAAAGAGGGAACCAATCATGACCATGCTAGCACCGAAGCGGATAGACTTGGCAATATCGCCATGAGTACGAATTCCTCCATCAGCAATAATCGGTTTACGTGCAGCCTTAGCACACCAGCGGAGAGCAGCCAATTGCCAACCACCTGTACCAAAACCAGTCTTGACCTTGGTGATACAAACCTTACCAGGACCGATACCAACCTTAGTAGCATCTGCACCAGCATTTTCCAATTCACGCACAGCTTCTGGTGTTCCCACATTTCCAGCAATAACAAAAGTATCTGGCAATACTTTCTTGATGTGTTTTATCATAGAAATCACGCTATCCGCATGACCATGGGCAATATCAATAGTGATGTACTCAGGAGCATCAGCCTTGAGCTGGCTAACGAAATCATACTCGTAGTCCTTAACACCAACAGATATAGAAGCAATGAGCCCTTGCTCGTGCATGCGTTTAATAAAAGGAATGCGTCCTGCCTCATCAAAACGATGCATAATGTAGAAGTAACCACCTTTAGCCAGTTGCTCTGCTACATTTTCATCCAAAATCGTCTGCATATTAGCTGGCACAACAGGTAGTTTAAAGGTGTGATTTCCTAGAGTGACACTTGTATCTGCTTCTGCACGGCTTTTAATCACACATTTATTTGGAATCAATTGAATATCTTCGTAATCAAAAATTGGAAATTCATTTAACATATCGATGTCTCGTTTCTTTTGTAATGACCTACCTATGCTCTCGCATCACTACGCCTTTTCCGACGTTTCCTTAATCAATTATAAAACAAAGTAAGGTTTTTGTCAAATTATTTTATGAATTAAAATATATCGTTCGGCTTTTATTGTGTAAATAACAAAAGAAAGGAGAGATTATTTTCTCCCCACTTCTTTAGTAATATTACTTTTAAATATTTCTTCGGAGTTTTCTAGCATTTCACAAAATTCACGATAAGATGAAGACTTCTGAGGAATTTGGATAGACCATTTCTTCAACAAAGCTCCATAACCTGCTAGCTTTCCTATCTCATTATCAACAACCTTGTCCTTGCTCGGAAAAACAAGACCAGCCTTCTCAGCTTTCAAAATATAAGAATAGGAAATCAGCTGGAATAAGTCCTCACGGTTGATTCCTTTTTCAGAGAACTCTAGTTTTTTATATTTAGCATCTAGAACAATCTTTCGTTCTCTATCATAAAAATCTGGATATACTTTTCGTTGCCCAACAGAAAATACTGAAATACCACCTAGCTTTTCTTTATTCCGTGGATGGATGAAAACTTTTGGTAACAAAGTATGAACATACTCTTCCCAAAGCCAGGCAACATCGAAAAGAATACCATGGACCTTTTGATCTTGATATCCTAAACCGTGCTTTTCTTGGTTCAATATCATCAGACAAAGCTCTTGTAACTTTCTATACTCGTGAAAGTATGCATGACGTATAGGTTTAGATTGATTTCCTCGAATAATCTTAGCACGATCAGCTAGTTTATAAGAAGGAGTTACCCGCACGATTTCTGCTACATTTTCACGACTAGTCAAGAGATTATCAAGAACCCCTTGACCAATGCCTTTCTGGCCCTTAATGTATTCAATAGTGTGACGGACCAACTGCATGAGGGGATTATCATAGGTGAACTCTCTCGTTGTGTAGACAATATTTCCCGTGAAAGGAAGATTTTTCTTGAGATGGTTTCTTACATCAATCACTCCCTTAACATTACTGTCGTTATAAGAAAATCGATGGTATTCCTTATAAAGACCTTTTCTAATAGCAGCTTGTAGATACTTAGGGAAGAGATACATCAAAAGTTGATAAAGCCTCTCTTCACGAGACAAAGCAACATCTAAACTAGTGAGATTGATATGAAGAACCTTGTGTAAGAGATAATGCAAAAAATGGTCATTACTCTCATCAGAAAAGCGAGAGGAAATCGTTAATCTTTCCTGACCACACCCCAGAAAACCAATCACATTTCCAGTCTTGATTTTCTGATTAACTGTTTCAAAGATTTTTTGGTCCTTCTCTAAGTCAGGAGAATTCTTCAAATCATTTGGAAAAATAAAGATATTGTCCTCTTTAGAAAGGTTATCCAGTGTTCTATCAAGAAGTGCTTGACTTAGTTTGGGATATTCTGCGACAAAGTCTTCCTTAGCAATTCTATGCTGATTATCAGTTATCCGCATCATCGTCTTCATCGCCTTCATGGTCATCAGCTACTGCCTGATCTTTTTGCTCATTCTTTGTCAGATCAAATGCTTTTTTCAATGTACCCAGAGTTTCAGCCTCTTCATAAGAACCTCGTAAGTAATCTTCCAAAAGCGGTTTGAGGTAATCAGACCAAAGTAATTCATAATCATAATCCAACTCTTTTAAATTACGGAAATAACTTGGTCCGATATGATAATGACTGTTTAACTCCTGAACGTTTTCAATAGCAGCGTTCAAGTTTCTTAAACGTTTTTTCGCTTCTTCCTCATGTCCATCTAGTTCGTTATCTAGAATGTATAACTGGCTTTCAGCAGTAACTTCAACAAAACGGAAACGACGACGCATAGCAAAATCAAAGGTATCTACTGAACGGTCAATATCATTCATAGTTCCGATGATGTAGACATTCTCAGGGATATAAAATTTCTCATCAGTCTCATGTAAATTAGCATACTGAGTAGAAACACATCCCTTTTCACCACGATAGCCAGGGTCAATAGAGAAAAAGAGTTCACCAAAAATCTTAGAAATCTCACCACGATTGATTTCATCGATGATGAAGACAAAATTCTTGTCTGTGTTGATCTCTGTTGGAGAGATATAGTCTTTCAAACCAAATCTTTTCTTTAAAATTTCAAGGACTTTTTTTCCTTGGTTACGATAATAGGGCTGTTTCAGATATTTTTCATCTTTATAGAGTTCATAAACATAAGATTTTGTTAAGCAAGTTCCTTGGGACTTAGTTTCATAATTGATATTAAAATTATTTCTACTATTTACTGTGAGATAGGAAAATTCTGTCAAATATTCTTTTTCATCTCTGCTATTTACATATTCAAGATAAAGATCCCACGCTTCCTCAAAATTATCTTGACCTCCAGTTTTCTGAGCTTCTTTCGCTCTCTGACAAAATTGCTTAAAAATACCATCTTGTAATTTAAACTCAATAGCTCCATCCCCATTTGATACCGGTCTTAAACCCTCCACAAAATCCGTATAATCATAGGATGGGTGAAATTGTACAAATCCGATTTGGTCTTCGTTGCCACCCGTTAACTCCATAGCAATTTCTTTAGCAAGATAAGTTTTTCCTGTACCAGGTGCACCACGGAGGATGAGGTTTTTGGATTTTTTTAATATACCACTATAATTAAATAAAAAATCATTCCTTAACATAGTTTCACTTTCTAATTTTTTATACTTTTTCCAATTAGGATGATTCAAAAAATAGTCATAGTCTTGAATTATGATTTCATCACTTGCAGCAAATTTTATTAACTGATCAGTCTCTTTAGTTCGGTACTTAATATCTGATGGAAACCATATTGTTTCTTGCCCCGTAAAGAAAAACCACTCCCTCTCTATATACTCTTTTTTCCAATCAACAATAATGGTATGCCCATCGTCTAAAACCTCTTTAACAGTCGCCATTCCACGAATGTTCATCACAGAAACCTTTAAATCATCTTTCTTTACAAAAGGTAAATTCTTCTTTTTGACATATGTGGTTTTAGCGAATAAAACGTCACCTGGTTTAATTTTATTAAACAACTTTAACATTTTTTGATACTGTTTATTTTCCTCGTTGTTATGCCATCCTAATTCCCACTTTCCTTCTTTCCTAAAATATTCAAGATAATCATCATCACCAAATTTTGTACCAACAAAAAAATAGTTATTTTGTTCACTGTTCATTTGAATACTCCTTTAATTTACTTTTATAAGCAAGTTCTATTAATATATAGTTCATCTATAGCATATCATATCTATAAAAAAAAGAAAAGAATTTCTAAAGAAAAGCCTAATGTAGAGTAGGGTATTCCCTCTTAACACTAGACTTCTTTTTTATCTTAATAATACTCGCCCTGACGATAGTCCCATGAGTTAAAAGTGTCTGACAGGTGCATCATAATCTTATCAATGTCAAGCCCTTTGCGGATTACAACTGGAGCTGGTGAAGTTGAACGTGCTCCTCCTTGTTCTGGGATGAGTTTACCGTATTTATCAACCATAGAGACCATCACACCTTGCTCGTAGCGAGTTTCAATCGTTTTGTCAGGCTGGATAGATGCCACATAGTCGTCTGCCTCGATAACAAGGTCAACTGCCCTTTCGATGCGTTCTCCGATACCTTCTACTTTACCACGGTTTCCTTTTCCAGATGGGTTTGCAGATGAGGCATAGACCATCTTGCCTTCTTCCCAAAGTTTGGCAGCCAATTGTTCACCAGCTTTCCCAAACTTGATAACGAAACAGCTAGTACCACGCACATCAGTCATCAGCTCTTCACGGCCATCCCCATAAGCTTTCAATTTCTCAAAGGCTTCTGGTTTCCAAGGAAGGATACAACCAAGAAGAATATCTTCGTCCCAATGTTTTTGGTAGAAGGCTTCAATTTCTGGGTTGAGTTGTGCTAAAGCGCGAAGCTCATCCATGCTACCACAGAGAACAACACCTGGTTTGTTACGGTTACGCTCTTTGGCTTCAAACTTGCGTTCAAGTCCTGCCTTATCGCTAGTCATGATGATATAACCGACTTTTGTAGGGCAAACAATGCACCCTCCCTCACCTTTTAAAATGTCATAGCCTTCTTGTGAAAGTGTTCCGTTCCATTGAATGTGTTTTGTCATAGTTCTATTTCCTTTTCTATTTTTCTTCTAATCCTGCCAGTAGGCTGGTCGTTGTTTTTCATAAGCAGCAATCAAATCTTCATACTGCAAGGTAATTCCGATATCATCCAAACCATTTAAGAGTTTGTGTTTCCATTCGCTATCGATTTCAAAAGTGAATTCTCCAACTGGTGAGATGATTTTTTGTTGTTCCAAGTCCACAGTTACCTGGTCAGTTGGTTGTAGCTGAGCTAGTTTCTCTCGAACCTCTCTGGGCTGTACAATAGGCAACATGCCATTATTGAGTTCATTATTGTAATGAATATCACCAAAAGACCCTGCAATCACGACCTTGAAACCATAGTCCGCTAGAGCCCAAGCTGCGTGTTCCCTCGAAGATCCTGCCCCAAAGTTATCCCCTGAGATGAGAATACTGGCTTTCCGATATTCAGGTCGGTTAAAGACAAAGTCTGGGTCCTCAGTATACTTGTCATCCAGATAACGCCAAGCATACATGAGGTACTTACCAAAGCCTTTCTTATCGATTAACTTGAGAAACTGCTTAGGTAGGATTTGATCGGTATCGATATTATCATTCATGAGAGGAACGGTCGTTCCCGTATAAACTGTAAATTTCTCCATATCCTCTCCTTACTGGGCTTCTGGCATTTGTCGAACATCTACAAAGCGCCCTGCAATAGCTGCCGCAGCTGCCATAGCTGGACTACAGAGATGAGTCTTAGCGCCAAAGCCTTGTCTGTCTTCAAAGTTTCGATTGCTGGTTGAGGCGCAGTGAACGCCATCTGGAACCTTGTCAGGATTCATCCCTAGGCACATAGAGCAACCTGGGTCTCTCCACTCAAAACCAGCATCTAGAAATACCTTGTCCAAGCCCAACTTCTCAGCAGCTCGTTTCACAGGACGAGAACCTGGGACTACGATAGCCGTTAAGTTGGGTGCTATTTTCTTCCCTTCGACAAATCGCGCAGCCAGTTGCAAGTCGCTGAGACGAGCATTTGTACAAGAACCGATAAAGATATAGCCTAGTTCAATATCAGCTGGCTTTTGACCAGGTTCTAAATCCATGTAATTGTAAGCTCGTTCATCATTCATATCCTTAATTTCTGGGAAACTACTGTCAAAGTCAACCCCCATAGCAGGGTTTGTTCCCCAAGTCACCATAGGAGCAAGATCTGAGACATCCATCTGGATAACTTTATCATAAACGGCATCCTCATCACTGACAATTGTTTTCCAATCCGCCACAGCCTCTTCAAAGTCCTCTGGAACACATTCTCTTCCCTTGAGATAATCATAGGTGGTTTGATCCGGATTCATAATCCCCATCTTAGATCCAAACTCGATGGACATATTACAGATGGTCATTCGCTCTTCCATGCTCAGTGCATCAATTGCCTGTCCACGATATTCCACCACATAGCCAACACCACAGGCAACGCCGTACTTGGCAATCAAGGCTAAAATGTAATCCTTGGAATAAACTCCTTTTTGAGGGACACCAGTGAATTCTACCAGCATTTTCTTGGGTTTGACCTGCCAGAGTGTCTGGGTAGCGAAGACATGCTCAACCTCACTGGTCCCAATTCCAAAAGCGATTGCTCCGAAAGCTCCGTGAGTTGCTGTATGACTATCCCCACAGACGATAAATTTCCCTGGTTGGGTTCTTCCTGTTTCTGGACCAACCATATGAACAATCCCCTGCTTTTCAGAACCGTGGGCCGCATGTTCAATCCCAAACTCCTCAACATTTTCAGCCAGCTTATCAATTTGAGCCTTGGAAATTACATCTCGAATATCGTAGATATTGACTGTCGGGACATTGTGGTCAAAGGTTCCAAATGTCAAGTCTGGTCGTCTCAATCTACGACCTGCGTCTCGTAATCCTTGAAATGCCTGAGGACTGGTCACTTCGTGGATATAGTGCTGGTCCACATACATGAGTTGGGGCTGCCCCTCTTCTCCTGTGATGACATGACGGTCCCATAATTTATCAAAAATCGATTTTCCTGCCATCCATTACCTCCAAATAAAATATAAGGCTACTATTGTGGACACCATCCCGAGAAACCAAACTGTTTTAAAATACCATTTTCGAGTCTTATGGTGAAAGATGATTCCTGCCAAACAGGCACCAAAACCACCACAAGTAAAGGCTAAAATGAGTAAGATTTTCTCTGGGATGCGCCAAACTCTTCTCCTTGCCTTAGATTTGTCAATGCCATAAATCAAGAAAACCATGACATTCCAAATCAAAAGGGCTAGAGTAATTCTTTCGTCTAACTTCATAACCTTGCAATAATAGCTTCTGTCATTTCCTTAGTCGAAGCCTGTCCACCTATATCTCTTGTTAAAACACCAGCTGCCAAACTTGCCTCAACAGCACGCTCGATACGCTCTGCATCCTCATAACGTCCAAAGCTGTCTCTCAACATCATGGCCACTGATAAAATCATGGAAATAGGATTTGCAATTCCTTGACCTGCAATATCAGGCGCTGAACCGTGAATAGGTTCATAGAGACTTGGACCCTTTTCAGAGTGACTGGCTGATGGCATAACCCCAAGTGTGCCAGATAGAACGCTTGATTCATCAGAGAGAATATCTCCGAAAAGATTCTCCGTTACAATAACATCAAACTTAGCAGGATTGGTAATCATAAGCATGGCAGCTGAGTCCACCAACTGGTGCTCCAAGGTTACATCTGGAAAATCCTGTGATACCTTCTCAGCTACTTTCCGCCAGAGTTTTGATGTCGCTAGAACATTTTGCTTATCAATACTAGTAACGATTTTTCTGCGATTTCTTGCGATTTCAAAGGCTTTGCGAATAATCCGCTCCACCTCCTCATAGCTATAATCATTGATATCACGGGCTTTGCGCTCTTCAAGGATATGATCTCCAAAGTAAATCCCGCCTGTCAACTCCCGCACCACGACAAAGTCCACACCAGCAATTCGTTCTGGTTTGAGTGGTGACAAATGCTTGAGACTGTCAAAGATTTTTACAGGGCGAATATTAGCGTAAAGATTGAGTTCCTTACGGAGAGCTAGCAAGCCTTGTTCAGGCCGAACCGTTTCACTATCATACTGGGGACTACCGATAGCCGCTAGGAGAATGGCATCTGCTTCACGACATACCTTGAGGGTTTCATCAGGTAAGGGATGCCCTGCAGCATCAATACCTGCACCTCCAAAAGGTCGTTTGTCTATTTCATAGACAAAGCCTGTTTTTTTAGCTAGAGCCTCCAGGACCTCTAAACCAGCCTCCATGATTTCTGGGCCAATTCCGTCTCCTGCTAGAGCTACTATTTTCTTTGTCATAGCCTTCTCCTTTACACACTAGGCATATCGCGGTAAGAAACACTGCGTCCCATCTCACCTGCATTCTCTTTTTGAACAAAGGTATTGGCATTGATGTAGGCAATAGCCGAAGCCTTCAACACATCGAAATCAAGACCTGCTGCATTAAAGATAGTTTCTGTATCTCTGTTTTCAACAGTGACCAAGACCCGAGCCTGGGCATCGATTCCATCGGTTACTGCATCAATAGTATAGGATACCAAGCGGACAGATTGATTAAAGAACTTGTCGATAGCGTTAAAGATTGCTTCAACAGAACCTTGCCCTATCGCATTAAATTCGACTTTTTCACCATCCATATTGGCTAGGCTTACGAGCGCTTCGATATCATTATCAGCATGAGTTTGCAGTTGTAAATCATCAAAATGGAAGCCTTCTGGATTTTCAACCATGGTTCCAGCTACCAGCGCACGAATATCTGCATCTGTGATTTCTTGCTTCTTGTCTGCCAGAGCCTTGAACTTAGCGAAGAGTGGTTTGATATCCTCTTCTGTAAAGTCTAGGGCCAATTCTCTTAGTTTCTCGACAAAGGCATGGCGACCTGACAATTTTCCAAGCGGAAGGCTATTACTCTTGACACCGACCAATTCAGGAGTGATGATCTCATAAGTGAGAGGATTTTTAAGAACTCCATCTTGGTGAATACCAGATTCGTGAGAGAAGGCATTACCTCCAACGACGGCCTTGTTTTTAGGAACTGGAATTCCTGAGAAGCGAGAAACCATTTCTGACGTATTGATGGTTTCATTTAAGACAATACTGGTTTCTGCTTGGTAGTAATCTTGGCGAATATTGAGAGCCACTGCTATTTCTTCCAAAGCAGCATTTCCAGCTCGCTCCCCAATACCGTTGATAGTTCCTTCAACACGTCCTGCCCCATTCTTGACGGCAGCAAGACTATTAGCCACTGCCATTCCAAGATCATCATGACAGTGAGGCGAATAGATGATCTGACGATCTGTCTTGACATTCTCAATCAAGTATTTGAAGATAGCTCCGTATTCCTCTGGTGTGGTAAATCCTACCGTATCAGGGATATTGATATAAGTTGCACCTGCATCAACCGCTGTTTGAACAACTTGTAAGAGGAAATCCAACTCTGTTCTAGTCGCATCCTCAGGAGAGAATTCGACCACTTCAAACTTAGAACGTGCATAGGAAACATGCTCCTTAATAGCTTCTAGAATCTCTTCCTTGCTCTTATTGAGCTTATACTTACGATGAATCGGACTAGTAGCGATAAAGACATGAACCTGTGGATACTTGGCATCCTTGAGCGCCTCATAACAAGCATCGATATCAGACTTGACCGAACGTGCCAAACCAGTCACCGCCGTTTTCTTCAAGACCTTAGCAATCTCCTGCACTGCTGTAAATGAGTCTGGGCTAGCCGCTGGAAAACCAGCTTCAATTGCTGAAATGCCCCATTTTTCAAGCTGTCTTGCAATGGCAATTTTTTCCTTGATTGAAAAATTAACGCCAGGTGTCTGCTCTCCATCCCGAAGGCTGGTATCTAGAAATTCAACTGTTCTCATAAGATTTCCCCTTTTCCAAATGTGGTTTTTAAAAAAACATCTCGCTTAGAAGTCCAAGCGAGATGTTGATTCACTCCCGCTTGGTAAGCCAAACAGGACTAATGCTTTTTGCACTAGCCCGAGTACCTCAACAACAAAGCAAATTGATTAAACTTAGCTGTTTTCATGTTTGACTTTCTCCTTCGTTTGATATCTTGTTTAGTATTTTAGCATAGGCAAAAGAACTTGTCAAGAAAAAATCAAATATTTTCTGAAAATTTCTTCAGTATAGAATATTTAGCTAATTGAAAGTTATTGAAAATCCTTGAAATGTTTCATTTTTTAGAAGTTAAATTCCAACTTTTTTCTATCAATTCCAGTACCATTTCATCTGACAAAGTATCATCAAAAGCCACACTAATCCAGTAGCGTTTGTTCATATGAAAAGCTGGATAAATACCCTTTTGTGAAAGCAGGTCCACTACTTGATCATGTTTGAGGTTGACTGCTTCGACTAATCCTTCTCTCCCCTTTTCCAGCTTATCCCAAGAGATTCTCATCAAGACGGCATACCACTTTTTATTACTTTCATGTCTTAACACTGCCGTATCAGGCGATTTCTCCCACAGATACTCCAACTGATTTCCATACTTTTCCTGAACTTGAATCATGATTCGCTTAGTCTGAGGACAGATAAAATCCTGTACCTCAAAACAAGCCTTCCGAAGCTGGTAGAGAATCTCCAGACAAGCCTCACGGACACTTGCAACAAAACTTCCCCTCATACTTTCCATATGAACTTGAGGATAGAGGTCACCCGTTTCCTGGTCAAAGACTTGAAAGCTCACATTATCAGCAGTGATAGACACAGTCATGATAAAATCACCCTGCAAAATCTGGCAACTATAAGTCCAGACTCCACTATTTTCTACAAAACCATAGGCACGAGCCTTTTCTTGATTAAACTGATAGGATTTAAAAATTTCAAACATAAGTGAAAACTGCTACCAAAAGCTAGCAGTTCCTTTCTATTTTTTAAAAGACAACCTTAGTACCATGCAATTGTGCTACACCCAGCTGGTCGATAAAGGTTTGACGGTTGTCAAGGTCAATCCCCCCACCTGGTAGAATTTCAATTTTACCTTTAGCATGCTCCAAAATTCTGTGGTAATGAGCAAAACGTTTTTCTAAGGAGTCACCAGATACACCCGCACGAGTTAGGATACGAGTAACTCCAGCTTGACTAAGCCAGTCAATAGCTTCTAACTGATTTTCATCACTCAATTCATCAAAGGCCATGTGGAAGACAATTTCCATTCCTTTTGATGCAGCAATTAGCTTCTCCAGATTAGCTTTATCCAACTTTTTATCAGCAGTTAAAGCACCAAATACAACCCCTTGACTTCCAGCCTGAGCAGTCAAACGAATGTCTTCTAGCATAATAGCAATTTCTAGTTCATTATAGACAAAGTCACCACCACGTGGACGAATCATAGTCATAATGGTCGTATCGTAGTTAACTGCCAGTTCAACTGCTGCCTTAGTCACTCCATAGCTGGGAGTTGTCCCACCAACTGCTAGATTGTCACAGAGTTCGATTCGACGAGATCCAGCCTGCATCGCTTTTTCAAGCAAGGTCACATTTTCAGCACAAAATTCGTAAATCATTTGATTCTCCTTGAGTATTACTTTGAATTTATTATATCATATTGTTGTGAATATGTTTTCAATTTTATCAAGGCAAATAACTACTATTTTAACTATTCTTTGTCTGGAATAACCTTAAAGAGATAATAGGTGATAAAGATGGTCAAAGCACCCAGACCGATTTTGACTGGTAAAAGAGGGGCAAAATAAATGGAAATTCCCATCAAGATGTAGATAGAGACGATGATTTTTTTCTTTCGTTCACGCGCAATAGACTTAGTCTCGCGAAAATCAGCTACATATGTTTGATAGAGCTTGGTATGATAAAGCCAATCTTCGAAGCGCTTGGAACTTCTGGAGAAACAAGCAATAGACAACAAAAGGAAAGGCGTTGTGGGCAACAAAGGTAAAACAACCCCAACAATGGCCAAGGCCAGTGATAAAAAACCAATAATTAGATAGATAATACGCATAACTTCTCCTAGTTAATACTCTTCGAAAATCTCTTCAAACCACGTCAGCGTCGCCTTACCGTAGGTATGGTTCCTGACTTCGTCGGTCTTATCTGCAACCTCAAAGCAGTGCTTTGAGCAACCTGCGGTTAGTTTCCTAGTTTGCTCTTTGATTTTCATTGAGTATAAAATAATCTTCTTCTAGTTTCGCATACAATGATGAATTTTGTCAAGTTCTAACCAAAAGGAGCCTGAAATTCACTTTCAGGACTCTACTCTTATTTAATCTTTTCTTCCTCGTAGTCACCCTTGCTACAAACAACCTGCTTGCCACTACCACGGACTTTTTTCTCCATGAGGAAGTTGCCACATTTTGGACAGTCACGACCAACAGGCTTGTCCCAAGAAGTAAATTCACATTCTGGATAGCGATTGCAACCATAGAAGAGGCGGTTACGTTTGGTTTTACGCTCAATGATTTGTCCCTGATGACAACTTGGACACTCAACACCAATCTCTTTCACGATTGCTTGGGTATGACGGCAATCTGGGAAATTGCTACAAGCATAGAACTTACCAAAACGACCAAGTTTAATGACCATTGGACTGCCACACACTTCACAGTCAAATCCAGCTGGTTCATCCTTAATCTGGATTTTTTCCATTTCTTCTTCAGCCTTGACCACTTCTTTGGAGAAAGGTTTGTAAAAGGCATCAATGACACGTTGCCACTGCTCTTTTCCGACTTCGACATCATCCAGCTTGCCTTCCATTTCAGCTGTGAAGGTCACGTTTACGATATCTGGGAAATATTCAACGATGAGCTTGTTAACAATTTCTCCCAACTCTGTCGGTTCAAAACGTTTGGCTGCAAGGCGAACATAATAACGTTTCTGAATGGTTTCAATGGTTGGTGCGTAGGTTGACGGACGGCCAACCCCATTTTCCTCCAAGGTCTTGATCAGTGTCGCTTCAGAATAACGAGCAGGCGGTTGAGTGAAATGTTGCTCTGGTTTGCTATTAACCTGCTTAACCACATCTCCAACAGCCATGTCCGGTAACATCTTATTTTTGTCAGAATCATTATAAATGGCAAGATAACCATCAAACTTAACCTGACTACCATTGGCAGCAAATTGAACCCCATTTTGAGACAATTTAACAGCCATGGTATCAAAGACAGCAGCTGTCATCTGGCTAGCCACAAAACGATTCCAGATAAGAGTATAAAGCTTAAGTTGATCCTTATCCAGATACTTAGCGATGCTTTCAGGTGTATTAAAGACACTAGACGGACGAATAGCCTCGTGGGCATCCTGAGCTCCTGAAGCATTTTTGACCTTGCTACCATGCTTAGAATACTTGCTACCAAAACGGTCCGTAATGAAACTTGCTGCTTCGTTCTGCGCTACTGGACTGATACGAGTCGAATCGGTACGCATATAGGTAATCAAACCTTGAACACCAGAACCGATATTAATTCCTTCATAGAGCTGTTGGGCAACCATCATGGTTTTTCGAGTACGGAAATTGATTTTATTGGCAGCATCCATCTGCATAGATGAAGTGGTATAGGGTAATGGAGCATTGCGCTTGCGCTCTTTCTTATCTACCTGATCCACTGAAAAATCTTTGCTAGTCAGACGAGACAAGACTTCCTTGACCTCATCATTGCTAGTCAATTTCAGCTTTTTGCCATCCACTCCATAGAAGGAAGCCTGAAATTGCTTGGTTCCCTTTTTAAAGACAGCATCAATTGTCCAGTATTCTTCTGGCTGGAAGGCATTGATTTCATTTTCACGGTCAATGATGAGTTTAAGGGCAATGGACTGTACTCGCCCTGCTGATAAGCCCTTCTTGACCTTCTTCCATAAAATAGGCGAAATCGAGTACCCCACCAAGCGGTCTAGAACACGACGAGCCTGTTGGGCATCGACCAAGTCCATATCAATCTTGCGTGGTTCTTTAAAAGCATTTTTGACCGCATCCTTGGTGATTTCATTGAAGACCACACGGTTAGCATCATTTTCATCCAAGTTGAGAATATGGGCCAAATGCCAAGAAATCGCTTCTCCTTCACGGTCCGGGTCACTCGCCAGAAAGACTTTATTAGCTTTTTTTGCTTCTTTTTTCAAGTCATTAATAAGAGGTCCTTTTCCTCGGATATTGATATATTGCGGTTCATAATTATTTTCAATATCGACGGACATACTGGATTTCTTCAAATCACGGATATGCCCAACACTAGCTAAAACCTTGTAGTTTCTGCCTAGATATTTTTCAATCGTCTTGGCCTTAGCAGGCGACTCCACGATTACTAGATTTTTTTTAACTGTTGATTTTTTCTTTTTTGTTGCCGTAGCCACAGTATCACACCTTTTCAAAGTAATAAACTTTATAAAGTGTAAACCATTTTGCCATAACTGTCAAGACTTAGCTCCTATATATAGAAGAAAAGTTGGTTTAGAAAGAGAAATTTTGTCTTAAAATTCAAATTCCGCAAGAACATCTTGCCCGCTGGTGACCAATTTTGCCCCTTCTTGAATCAAATGATGGCAACCGTCTGATAGTCCATCTAAAATGCTACCAGGAATAGCAAAAACATCGCGTCCTTCTTCCATGGCCCTCTCACAGGTAATGAGACTACCTGAGCGCATCTTAGCCTCTGCTACAATCACACCACGACAAAGTCCAGCAATGATGCGATTACGGGCAGGAAAATGAAATTTCAGAGGTTGTTCACCAGGTCCATATTCACTAAGAACCAGATGGTCATTGCTGATATAGTCTTGCAAGCGTTTATTGGCTTTAGGATAAAACACATCCAGTCCTGTTCCAATCACTGCAATAGTTTTACCGCCATTCTGGAGAGCTGCCATATGAGCTGCTGTGTCAATGCCCTTGGCTAATCCACTGACGATAACCAGTTCATTTTCCAATCCCTGAATAATTTTTTCAACCGACTTAGCTCCCTGTTTGCTGCAAGAACGACTTCCTACGACTGCTACCTTAGGAAATTTCAAGAGGTCGAGATTGCCCTTGTAAAATAAAAGCACAGGAGCATCGTATATTTCACTCAAATCCCAAGGGTAACAGTCATCTAAAATAGAAAAAGATGGAAATTTTTGAAACTCCTTCTCCAAATGCGCATCGTCTATCTGAAAATAACGTTCCATAAAAACAGCTGGATTTCGGCAACCTGATATATCTGCAATATCTCCTAACAACAGTTCTTGATCGAAATTTTCACCATATTCTAGGACCTTCAAAACCTGTTGATTGGTCAAACCTGATTTTTTTAACTTATAGATTTCATAGTTTGTGATTTTCATAAATATCTCCATTTCTTTTTCTACTCATCTATTTATTCGTAAAAAATCAAAAAAACATCCGACTATTTTAGCCAGATGTTGGAATCTTTAATTTTCATTTTTAAGAATTTCTTCTAATTTATGGTAGTCTTGGACACTATCGATTTCATAGATGCTATTGCCTTCTAATTCTTCAACATAGACATCTAACTCTTTGATATTATCCTTAACCATATTGTCCCAGTAGAGATCAACAAATTCGCCACTTGCATAAGCCTTATCGATAAAGCTGACAATCTTTTCTGCAGTTGGAGCATCCCAGAAGGATACACCACTAAGGATGCGACCTGCCTTACTATCAACAGTAATGTCTTGAACCTTGTAGTCATCTCCATAGACCAAGAACCATTCGTTGGTACAATCTTCACGATAAACACTAAAATAAGTCGAACGTGTCAAATCATTGCGGAACATATTTTTAAAGAGATAATTATCGGCATCAATAACATAGCTGTTAGCCAATTCTTCTTTTACAAGATAGAGAGAGTAAAAGTTATTGTAGTCAGCGTATTTATCATTGAAAACGAGGCGAACCCCATATTTTTCTTTCAAGTAATCGAATTGTTCTTTAAGGTAACCAACAATGATGATGATGTCATGGATACCTTTTTCTTTGAGAAACTCAATTTGGTATTCAATCAGGGGTTTTTGATTAACCTGAACCAAGGCTTTAGGGGTATTTTCAGTCATAGGACGCAAGCGAGTTCCCAAGCCCGCTGCTAAGATGATGGCTTTCACACGAATCTCCTTTATTCTTTAATAATAATATAAACTCCAGCAATAACGACAAGTGACGTAATAATTGTCAACATATCTAGCGGTGCACCCAAGAAAACAACTGCAAACAAGACTGTCCATACTACATAGCTCACGTTAAGACCTGTAGCCTTGGCTGGTTGCAAGCGATTGATAGCGATATAATAAGCCAAGTAGGAAATCATATCAAAGGCTGCAAAGACAATCATAAGACCTAACAATTGTCCATTAGCTACTTCTGCAAATGACTGATGAGAGAAGAGCACAATCACAAGATAGGACAAGAATGAAGTCACTTGACGGATTAAGAGGGCTTCGATTTCACTCAATTCACTTTCCATAGCAAAGGAGCTAAGAACACTCTCACTTCCCCATGCAATAGCACAAACCAAAGCACAGAGAATACCAATGTAGAAGGAATTGACCTGTTCAACCTTATAGGTCTGAGCAATAATCCCTGCAATAATCAAGACAATCCCAAACACAGTATTTTTCGAAATCTTGTGCTTCAAAAAGAAGAAAGCCAATAAAACTGAAATCGCAGGATAAATAGCCGATACAGATGAAGCTAAAGAACTACCGATATACTTAACTGCATAAAGATTGGCCTGCATACCGATAGGGCCTGCTAGCAAGGCTCCGATGATCACACTAACATTGCGAATATTTAAGAAAATTGAGAGACGAACTTTTCCTTCTTTTACCAAGAGAAAAGCTAGTAAGATAAAGATACTCAAGAAATCGTGAGCAGCGGCTACCACAAAGGGCGACAAGTCAGTAAAAATTGAAAAGATATAAGCACTAATTGTCAGACCCAACCCCCAGAAAATACCTGAGAGTAGACCAAAAGAAACTCCATTTTTATTTTTCATCTGAACCTCCATAATAGGACAAACCTTTGACAGCTCTTTGGTAACGATTCACACCATAGTCACCAAAATCTGCGCCTTGCTCTTCCTTATAGACTGTCCATAAACTCCAAATAGTATCTTGTAAAATTTTATAGATCGCAATCTTTTCACGAGAGACAGGTGTTTGCTCACTGTCATAGTGAGATAGGAAGGCTTCTTCCTCTTGACGTGTGAATTCAGACTCTAAAAAGAGGGCAGCCAAATCCCACATTGGATCGTTCATTGATGAATATTCCCAGTCAATCAGATATAGACGTCCTTGAGGTGATTCGATAAAGTTTTCAGGCACCAAATCGATATGACAAGATTTTCTGTCAACACCTAAGTCAGCCAGTCTTTTCTCTAAGGAGAAGACTTCTTCTCGAACAGCTTCATAGTTGGCATAAGGGATTTTTTCTTCAATCAAGGATTCGTATTTTTTGATTTCTTCAAAAGGAGCAAATTCTCCCCTTAATTCCTTGCCAGATGCATGGATAGTTTGTAAAATTGGAGCAATTTTGTCAAATTTGGTCTTGATTGACGTTGAATCAAGCGTAATCGCAGATTCGATATACTCATTTACTTTTATACCAGCTTCAATATCAAAAAGATAATTTTTTACATCTAAGTCTAAATCCTTTAGTAGTTCAAGATTGTACTTTTCATCTTGACGATTGATCAGCTTTTCTGTCCCTTTACCAAAGAATTTAACAATGTATTGCTTATTTGTTGTTTTGACCAAATAGTTTTGATTGGTCATTCCCCCCAGTTGTTCAACACTGAGGACTTCCTCTTCTTGACTAAGTAAGGAAGAAATTTTTTCTTTAATGATTTTCTCCACAATTAACCTCCAGCACCTATACTTCCCACTTAAACACGGTTTTAAAGGCTGTGTTTAAGTCGGTAGCAAAGACACGATGAATATCTTTAATTTCTCTTACAGGTTCTTCTAGATAAAGGATATTTTTAAGACGATTGGCAAATTTCTTGACTTCCATCATTTGGATTGCATTTTCAAAATCAATGCGACCAGAACGAGAGGACCCAACCAAGAGCAAGCCTTTTTCTAAGGCATCGCGTGTATTGAGATTGACTTTATACTCACTAACTCCCATCATAAGAATCGTTCCCTGAGGACGAATATAGCGAACCAAATCATTAATAGCTGGTCCAGTACCATCACCACCACAACACTCAAAAGCATGGTCAAAGGCCAAATCTTCAGGAATATTATCAGTAATATAGCATTCTTTGGCAAATGAGAAGAGTTCCAACTTTTCCCAATGACGACCAATAACCACAATCTCTGCTTCTGGCAAAGTATAGTTGATAATATTGGCAACCACAAATGCTAAACTTCCATCTCCGATAACGGCGATTCGGTCCCGCTTGCTATGAGCAAGGGTCAATAGACGATTCATAGCGTGCATGCCGACACTGACAAACTCTGTAATGGCTGCAACCGTATCTTCGATAGCATCATAAGCCACCACACGATCTTTAGGAAGAGAAACAAACTCTCTCATAAAGCCATCAAATCCACTAGACAAGAAATGAGTACCTGTCATGTAGTTCTCATAGAATTCTTCATCACTCTGCATAGGAGGCTGATTAGGAATCATAACAACCTTTTGACCAACCTCGTAGGTTCCCGTCGGGTCAGAAATAACGGTTCCACATGACTCGTGAATCATTGCCATTGGAAGCTTTTTATTCAAAATCTTGGGATCACGTTTTCCTTGGTAGTAACGCTGATCCGCATGACAGACCGCCATATAATTAGGGCGGATGAGGATATGATTCTCTTGGTCAATAGCCTCTTCCTGATATTTGACATTGATAAACTTAGGCTTAGTTAGTTGATAAATTTGATTAATCATTTTACTAGTCTTTCTCAATCATACTTTTTGCAATCTTCAAATCTGTTACGGTTGTAATCTTCAGATTTGAGTATTCACCCTTGGCCAAGGCCACATCTTTTCCTTTAATAACGAAGATTTTACATGCATCTGTTAAGATTTCCTTCTCTTCAACAGAGAGAGAGCCATAAAGGTCCATGAAGTCCTTGCAACGGAATGTTTGAGGCGTTTGCCCTTGATAGAGGTGAGCACGATTTGGAATATCTGTAATAAATTGACCATTGGTACTTTCAACGATAGTATCA
Source organism: Streptococcus sp. CL6.35 (assembly GCF_049737915.1). GTDB lineage: Bacteria > Bacillota > Bacilli > Lactobacillales > Streptococcaceae > Streptococcus. The sequence continues at coordinate 78,848 of NZ_JBKOTU010000005.1, forward strand.
ACCGCTTCTACCACTGTGTCCACTGCGTCATGATTTTGGGCAAGTTGGATATTGTCCTGAATCATGCGAAGTGTAATAAATGGACGAACAGAATCGTGGGTAACAACGATATCCTCTGGAGTAAGCGGACGATAAGCATCAATAGCTTCAATGATTTTCTCAATACTCGTATTACGGTCAGCACCACCTTTTGTAATGATGATACGATCCTTATGAAGAGGTAGATATTTATCTACAAGATCCTCTGCATGAGAAACCCAGTCTCCATGAACCCCAACTACAATTTTTTCAATACTTGGTTCCAAGACAAATTTTTCAATTGTATGAATCAAAATAGGTCGATCACCTAGCTCTAAAAATTGTTTTGGCAAATTACTAATTCCCATGCGAGTACCAGTTCCACCAGCAAGAATTCCTGCATAAATCATCTATTTTCTCCTTTGTCTTACTAAAAAAACTTATTCTCTCTATTATACCACAATCTAGCCCTATCATGAAAGAAATACTAGACCTCCCTTTCTAGAATAGGAGGGTTAAGTAGTTCTATTATTCAAAGAAACTAACCCATTTCTAGTAATGACCAGGAATTCTGTAGTCATTACTAATAAATGGCTGTGAAATTTTAGAGTTCTTCAGAATAATATACTTTCCTTAAAGAAAACTTAAAAATAAACTTTGAAACTTCAAAGTGATTGCTTGACTTATACTCAAGGAAAATCAAAAAGCAAACTAGAAGCTGGCCGCAGGTTGCTCAAAGCACTGCTTTGAGGTTGCAGATAGAACTGACGAAGTCAGTAACATATATACGGTAAGGCGACGCTGACGTGGTTTAAATTTGATTTTCGAAGAGTATTACTGCCCTTCATTTCTTATTAGCTGACTTTATGATATAATGAAAAACGAGGTAAATTGAATGAAAAGTATAAAATTAAATGCTCTATCTTACATGGGAATTCGTGTCTTAAATATTATTTTTCCCATCTTAACTGGAACCTACGTCGCGCGTGTCTTGGACCGAACTGACTATGGTTACTTCAACTCTGTCGACACAATTTTGTCATTTTTCTTACCCTTTGCAACTTATGGAGTCTATAACTACGGTTTACGGGCCATCAGTAATGTCAAGGATAACAAAAAAGATCTGAATAGAACCTTCTCGAGTCTTTTTTATTTGTGCATAGCTTGTACGATTTTGACCACCGCTGTCTATATCCTTGCCTATCCTCTCTTCTTTACAGATAATCCAATCATCAAAAAGGTCTACCTTGTTATGGGGATTCAACTCATTGCCCAGATTTTTTCAATCGAGTGGGTCAATGAAGCTCTGGAAAATTACAGTTTTCTTTTTTACAAGACTGCCTTCATCCGTATCCTGATGCTGGTCTCTATTTTCCTGTTTGTCAAAAATGAACACGATATTGTTGTCTATACACTTGTGATGAGTTTATCGACACTGATTAACTATCTGATTAGTTATTTTTGGATTAAAAGAGACATTAAGCTTGTTAAGATTCACATAAGTGATTTTAAACCGCTCTTTCTCCCTTTGACAGCCATGTTGGTCTTTGCCAATGCCAATATGCTCTTCACTTTTTTGGATCGTCTCTTCCTCGTTAAAACAGGGATTGATGTCAACGTTAGTTACTATACCATGGCTCAACGAATTGTGACCGTTATAGCTGGTGTTGTAACAGGAGCTATCGGAGTGAGTGTGCCTCGTCTCAGTTACTATCTAGGAAAAGGCGATAAGGAAGCCTATGTCGCACTTGTTAACAGAGGCAGTCGAATCTTTAACTTCTTTATCATTCCACTGAGTTTTGGACTCATGGTTTTAGGACCAAATGCCATCCTACTTTACGGTAGTGAAAAATATATCGGAGGTGGTATCTTAACCTCTCTCTTCGCTTTTCGTACGATTATCCTGGCCTTAGATACCATTCTTGGTTCCCAAATTCTCTTTACAAATGGCTATGAAAAACGAATCACAGTCTATACAGTCTTTGCAGGATTACTCAATTTGGGCTTAAATAGTCTCCTCTTTTTCAACCACATCGTGGCTCCTGAATACTACTTACTGACAACTATGCTATCAGAGGCCTCTCTACTTGTTTTCTATATCATTTTCATCCATAGAAAACAACTCATCCACTTAGGACATATCTTTAGCTATACTGTTCGATACTCGCTCTTTTCACTTTCCTTTGTAGGAATTTATTTCCTGATTAATTTCTTGTATCCCGTGGATATGGTCATTAATTTGCCATTTTTGATTAATACTGGTTTGATTGTCTTGTTATCAGCCATCTCTTATATTGGTCTACTTGCCTTCACCAAAGATAGCATTTTCTATGAATTTTTAAACCATGTCCTAGCCTTAAAAAATAAATTCAAAAAATCTTAGGAGTATAGAATGAAACAACTAACCATTGAAGATGCCAAACAAATTGAATTAGAAATTTTGGATTATATTGATACTCTCTGTAAAAAGCACAATATCAACTATATTATTAACTACGGTACTCTGATTGGGGCAGTTCGACATCAGGGCTTTATTCCTTGGGACGACGATATCGATCTGTCCATGCCTCGAGAAGACTACCAACGATTTATAAACATTTTTCAAAAGGAAAAAAACAAATATAAGCTCCTTTCCTTAGAAACTGATAAGAACTACTTTAACAACTTTATCAAAATAACCGACAGTACAACTAAAATTATTGATACTCGGAATACAAAAACCTATGAGTCAGGTGTTTTTATCGATATTTTCCCTATGGATTGCTTTGATGATCCTAAGGTCATTGATACTTGTTATAAACTGGAAAGCTTCAAACTTCTGTCTTTCAGTAAACATAAAAATATTGTCTATAAGGATAGCCTTTTAAAAGATTTGATACGAACAGCCTTTTGGTTGCTCCTTCGACCGGTTTCTCCTCGTTATTTTGCAAATAAAATCGAGAAAGAAATTCAAAAATATAATCGTGAGAATGGGCAGTATATGGCTTTTATCCCTTCTAAATTTAAGGAAAAGGAAGTCTTCCCAAGTGGTACCTTCGATAAAACAATTGATTTACCCTTTGAAAATTTAAGCCTTCCAGCACCTGAAAAATTTGATACTATTTTGACGCAATTTTATGGAGATTATATGACCCTACCACCAGAAGAAAAACGCTTCTACAGTCATGAATTTCACGCTTATAAATTGGAGGATTAGGATGCAGTATTTAGAAAAAGAAGAAATTAAAGAAATTCAACTAGCCCTGCTAGACTATATTGATGAGACTTGTAAGAAACATGATATTCCTTATTTTCTAAGTTATGGAACCATGCTTGGAGCTATCCGCCACAAAGGTATGATTCCCTGGGACGATGATATTGATATTTCTCTCTATCGTGAAGATTATGATCGCTTATTGAAAATTATTGTGGAAGAAGACCATCCACGTTATAAGGTTCTCTCCTACGACACTTCTTCTTGGTACTTCCATAATTTCGCATCGATTTTGGATACTTCTACTGTTATCGAAGACCATGTTAAGTACAAGCGTCACGACACCAGTCTCTTTATCGATGTCTTCCCAATTGATCGCTTTACAGACTTGAGCATTGTCGACAAGAGTTATAAGTATGTAGCCCTTCGTCAACTAGCTTATATCAAAAAATCACGCGCAGTTCACGGTGATAGCAAATTAAAAGATTTTCTAAGATTATGTAGCTGGCACGCCCTCCGATTTGTCAATCCTCGTTACTTTTACAAGAAAATTGATCAGCTAGTCAAAAATGCTGTAACCAACACTCCTCAATATGAGGGAGGAATTGGTATTGGTAAAGAAGGAATGAAAGAAGTCTTCCCAGTTGATACCTTTAAAGAACTCATCTTAACTGAGTTTGAAGGCCGTATGTTGCCCGTCCCTAAAAAATATGATCAATTTTTAACCCAGATGTATGGGGATTATATGACACCACCATCAAAAGAAATGCAGGAGTGGTATAGCCACAGTATTAAAGCTTATCGCAAAAGCTGATTAAGCAGTAGTTTACAAGAAAAAATATAACAAAAAAGAGAAGATCGTTATACCTTCTCTTTTTTCTATTTAAATTGCTTCTGTGACAAAACTACGGCTTTCAAGTACTTTAAGCATGGCATTAGCTGTATCTAGGGCTGTAAAGAGGGGCACTCCGTGTTCAATAGCTGAACGGCGAATCTGCTCACCATCTTCGTCTGCAGTTCGTTTTGTTCCAACTGTGTTAATGATAGCTTGAATTCTTCCTTTACGAACAAAACTTGGAATATCCTTATCGTCATCACCAATCTTACCAACAGGTTGGGCTTGCAATCCATGACTGGCAAAGAAGGCTGCTGTCCCTTCTGTCGCGAGGATTCCATAGCCAATATTTTGGAAACGACGAGCCAAGTCCAAGGCTTCTTCTTTGGCATCATCAGCGATGGTAAATACAACGTTACCAAAAGTTGGCAAATGCAGGTAAGAAGCTTCAAAGGCTTTATAGAGAGCTTTTTCCAAAGTCGTATCAGAACCCATAACTTCACCTGTTGACTTCATTTCAGGACCAAGCAAGCTGTCTACCTTAGCTAGTTTGGTAAAGGAGAAGACTGGCGCCTTGATATGAACGCGAGTGCTTTCTGGATAAAGACCATCTTGGTAGCCAAGTTCTTCAAGTTTTTGACCAAGAATGAGCTTGGTTGCTACTTGAGCCATAGGGATATTGGTCACTTTAGAAAGAAATGGAACCGTACGGCTGGCACGTGGATTGACCTCAATAACGTAGACTTTTTCATCCTTGATAACAAACTGGATGTTCATCATTCCAAGGCAGTTAAGACCGATTGCTAGGCGTTTAGTATAGTCTGCGATTGTTTCTTGTACCTTTTGCGACAAGGTTTGTGGTGGGTAAACGGCCATTGAGTCACCTGAGTGGACACCAGCACGTTCGATATGCTCCATGATACCAGGAATGAGTACATTTTTACCATCTGAAATGGCATCGACTTCACACTCTTGTCCGACGATATAAGAGTCAACAAGAACAGGGTGGTCTGGACTTGCCTTAACCGCAGTACGCATATAAGAACGAAGGTCTTCTTCGTTTTCAACGATTTCCATAGCACGTCCACCTAAAACATAAGATGGACGGACTAAGACTGGGAAACCAATCTTGCGAGCCGCAAGCACTGCTTCTTCTTCATTGGTAGCAGTTTGTCCTGGTGGCTGTGGAATATCCAAATCTTTAAGAGCTTGCTCGAAGAGGTCGCGGTCTTCGGCACGGTCTAGGTCAGCAACCTGTGTACCAAGGATGGTCACACCTGCTTTTGCCAATGGCTCCGCAAGGTTGATGGCTGTTTGACCACCGAACTGAACGATAACGCCCTTTGGTTGCTCCAAGTCGATGACATTCATAACATCTTCGAATGTCAATGGCTCAAAGTAAAGCTTATCTGATACAGAGAAGTCTGTAGAAACGGTCTCTGGGTTTGAGTTCATGATGATAGCTTCATAACCAGCTGCCTGGATAGCCTTAACAGAGTGAACGGTTGCGTAGTCAAACTCAACCCCTTGACCGATACGGATTGGACCAGAACCTAGAACTAGAACGGATTCCTTATCAGACTTGATAGACTCGTTTTCCCATCCATAGGTTGAATAGAAGTATGGTGTTTCAGAGTCAAACTCTGCCGCACAAGTATCGACCATCTTGTAAACAGGAACAATCTTGTTTTCCAAACGAAGTTGGCGAACTTGGTCAGCTGTAGTATTCCAGAGTTCAGCAATCTTACGGTCTGAAAATCCATTCAATTTTGCAGTTTTCAAAACTTCAAGATCTTGTGGATGGGCACCCAACTCCTGCTCAATTTCAAAGATATGTAGGAGTTTATCGAGATAAAAGATATCAATTTTTGTAAGCTCTGCAATTTCTTCTGGTGTGTAGCCACGACGAATGGCTTCTGATACATAGAAGAGACGATCATCTTGGGCTTTCACAACCTTTTCAATCAAAGAATCATCAGAAACTGATGCAAGTTCAGGCATTTCATTGTGGTGTACCCCAATTTCAAGGGAGCGGCAAGCCTTAAGGAGAGATTCTTCGATGTTACGACCAATCGCCATTACTTCCCCAGTCGCCTTCATCTGGGTACCAAGACGGCGCTCACCCTTTTCAAACTTGTCAAATGGGAAACGAGGAATCTTGGCAACCACGTAGTCAAGGGCTGGTTCAAACATGGCATAGGTTGAACCCGTGACTGGGTTGATGACCTCATCCAAGGTCAAACCGACGGCAATCTTAGCAGCCAATTTGGCAATTGGGTAACCTGTCGCCTTAGATGCCAGGGCTGAAGAACGCGACACACGAGGGTTTACTTCGATGACATAATACTTGAAACTGTGTGGGTCAAGAGCTAGCTGAACATTACATCCACCTTCAATCTTAAGGGCACGAATAATGCTCAAGCTCGCGTCACGTAGCATTTGGTTTTCATAGTCTGACATGGTTTGGGCAGGGGCAAATACGATGGAATCCCCTGTGTGAATCCCAACTGGGTCAAAGTTTTCCATGTTACAAACAACCAAAGCATTATCAGCTGAGTCACGCATAACTTCGTATTCGATTTCCTTGAAACCTGCGATTGAACGCTCAATCAAACATTGGGTCACGGGTGACAATTTCAATCCATTTTCAGCGATTTCACGCAATTCTTCCTCATTAGCACACATACCACCACCAGTACCACCAAGTGTAAAGGCTGGACGAACGATGACTGGGTATCCAATTGTTGCTGCAAAGGCAACAGCTTCTTCAACAGTGTTTACAATTTCAGATTCTGGAATGGGTTGTTCCAATTCTTCCATCAATTGTTTAAAGAGGTCACGATCTTCAGCTTGGTCAATGGCAGATAATTTAGTTCCCAGAAGCTCAACACCAAGCTCATCAAGGATACCATTTTTAGACAATTCCATGGCCATATTAAGACCAGTTTGCCCACCGAGTGTTGGTAGCAAGGCATCTGGACGCTCCTTACGAAGAATACGTGTCACAAACTCAAGTGTAATTGGTTCAATATAAACCTTATCAGCAATTTCCTTGTCCGTCATGATGGTTGCAGGGTTTGAGTTAACCAAGACAACCTCATAACCTTCCTCTTTCAACGACAAGCAAGCCTGGGTCCCAGCGTAGTCAAACTCAGCAGCCTGACCAATAATAATCGGACCAGAACCAATCACCATAATTTTTTGAATATCAGTACGTTTAGGCATAGTTTATGATACAAAGCCCGTAAAGAACACAGCGAAAATAGGAAACTCGGTGCAGACGCCTTCAGCATCAAGACGATGTTTATCTTTTTCACACAGTTCTTAGGGCGTGTTCACTTAAGCGAACAATGTATCTTCTCCTTTCTATTCGGCAACTCTCGGGTTGCCATTAAATAAATTCTCCGACGATTTTTTAGCGAAACGATACTTTTCGGTAAAAAATCTAGTGCAGGGAGTTTTTAGTTCGCCTAATAGCGACTAAAAGAAACGACCTGCCTTTCTATTCGTCGCCTCTCAGGGCGACATTAAATAAATTCTCCGACGAGCTTTTACTCGTTCTTAGTTTGATTGTTTAAAAGCTTCCATCATCTCGATAAACTCGTCAAATAGGTAGCTAGCGTCGTGTGGACCAGGGGCTGCATCTGGATGGTATTGAACAGAGAAAGCAGGTTGGTATCTGTGACGCACACCTTCAACTGACTTGTCATTGATTTCTTCGTGGGTAATGATCAAGTGCTCTGGCAAATCCTCACGACTGACTGCATAACCATGGTTCTGACTTGTAAAATCCACACGTCCTGTAGCAATTTCACGTACTGCATGGTTGAATCCACGGTGTCCAAATTTCATCTTGTAGGTCTTAGCACCATTTGCCATTGCAAAGAGTTGATGCCCCATACAGATACCAAAGATTGGAATTTTTCCTTGCACACCACGAATCATGTCCAGTGCTTGGGGAACATCTTCTGGATTTCCCGGTCCATTTGACAACATCACTCCGTCAGGATTGAGATGGAGAATTTCTTCCGCTGTTGTTGAATAAGGAACAACCGTAACGTTACAGTTACGCTTAGAAAGTTCACGTAAGATTGAGTGCTTGAGACCAAAGTCCACTAGCACCACACTCAAACCAACTCCTGGAGCTGGATATGAAGTTTTAGTAGAAACCTGCTTGATATTATCTGTCGGCAAGACTGTTGCTTGGAGCTGGTCAGTTACATGATCCATACTGTCCCCAACATGGGTCAAGGTTGCACGCATGGTACCATGCTTACGGATAATTTTTGTCAGAGCACGGGTATCAATTCCTGAAATACCAGGAATTTTTTTAGCTTTCAAAAATTCATCCAAGGTCATTTGATTGCGCCAGTTACTAGCTCTACGTGCTTCTTCGAAAACGACAACTCCCTTACAAGTTGGAATAATGGATTCGTAATCATCACGGTTAATTCCATAATTTCCTACCAAAGGATAAGTAAAGGTCAAGATTTGTCCATTATAAGACTGGTCTGTAATGGATTCTTGGTAGCCGGTCATGCCTGTATTAAAGACAATTTCACCAGTTACATCAATATCTGCTCCGAAGGCTTTGCCTTCAAAAACTGTGCCATCTTCTAATACTAGAAGTCTTTTTGTCATATTTTCACCTCTCGTGGACGCTCACTGGCGTCTTTTAACGTCTTGTGTTTTAGTTGGCGTTTCTACTCGCCAGTACGGATTCTAAGATTGCCATTCGAACAAAGACACCATTGGTCATTTGTTGGACAATCCGTGATTTTGGTGCTTCAACCAAGTGGTCTGCGATTTCTACATCACGGTTGACTGGAGCTGGATGCATAAGGATTGCTGTTTCTTTCAAACGATCATAACGTTCTTGAGTCAAGCCATGTTGGGCATGGTAGTCCTCTTTTGAAAAGATAGCTCCACTATCATGACGTTCATGTTGCACACGGAGAAACATCATGACATCCACCTGATCAATGATTTCATCAATAGTTACAAACTGCCCATAGTCTGCAAACTCTTGACTTCTCCATTCCTCAGGTCCAGCAAAGTAAAGTTCAGCTCCCAAGCGTTTCAAAATCTGCATATTAGATTTGGCAACGCGTGAGTGGTCCAAATCACCTGCAATCGCAACCTTGAGACCCTCAAAGTGACCAAATTCCTCATAAATAGTCATTAAATCAAGCAAGCTCTGGCTAGGATGTTGTCCCGAACCATCTCCACCATTGATGATGGAAGTCGTAATCGTGGGACTAGCAACTAACTCTCTGTAATAATCAACCTCTGGGTGACGAATCACACAGACATCCACTCCTAAAGCAGACAGAGTCAGGATGGTATCATAAAGTGTCTCCCCTTTATTAACTGAACTAGTCTTCACATCAAAGTCAAGTCGCTCCAATCCTAGTTTAATCTCTGCCACTTCAAAGGACTTATGCGTCCGTGTAGAATCCTCAAAGAAAAGATTGGAAACAATCGGATGATCCTCATAGGGAAGCTGAGCTCCGTTTTTAAACTCAATTCCTCGCTTAATCAATTTCATGACTTGATCGACAGTGAGGTCTTCCATGGACACCACATGGTTCAATGCTTGTTGATTTTCTGACATGGCTACTCCTTTAGCTTTCTATGCTTCTTCAGTAATCAGAACTCTGTCTTGGCCATCAAGTTCTGCCATCTCTACGATGATTTCTTCAGAACGACTAGTTGGGATATTTTTTCCAACGTAATCTGGACGGATTGGCAATTCTCTATGTCCACGATCGACCAGAACAGCTAAACTCACGCGCGCAGGACGACCATGACCTACAATATTATCAATAGCAGCACGGATGGTACGACCTGTATAGAGCACATCATCCACCAAGATAACTTCACGGTCTGTCACATCGACAGAAACCAAAGAAGTATCTTCTCCACTTTTAACATCATCACGGAAAGGTTTCGTATCCAATTCCACAACAGGAACTGAAAGATTTTCTAGCTGTTCCAAACGTTCTTGGATTCGGTGGGCGATAAAGACACCACGAGTTTTAATACCAGCCAAGACTATTTTATTCAAATCTTTATTGCGTTCGATAATCTCATAAGTAATACGCGTAATCGCTCGTTTGACGGTCAATTCGTCTACAACTTCTTTTGCCTTCATGACAAACCTCCAAAAAGAAAAGTCTCCTTAAACAAGGAGACTTGAAATGTATAGCTAAGCTAGCCCTACTGGAAACAGTATAGACTTCACCCTACTACTTAATCGTTCTCCTTGCCTGCCTCACGGGACAGGTTTAAAGGAATATTTAGTTATCAAATACTATAGCACAAAGCATGCTTAAAATCAAGCAAAAACTTTTGAGCCCTTATCTTATAAATTGCTAAAATCATATAACTGTGGGTACTGGTCACACTCTGGATTTTTAGGATGACAGATAGCTCTTCCAAAATAAATCATGGCCTGATGGGCAGCTAACCACTGCTCCGGTGGTAAGATATCCATGACCCGCTTTTCCACCTCCAGCGGTGTCGCTGATTTTTTGACAATATCATGGTGTTTGCAAATACGCTCCACATGAGTATCCACTGCAAAGGCTGGAATTCCAAACCCCACACTCATGACAACATTAGCTGTCTTGCGACCAACACCTGCTAAACTCTCTAATTCCTCACGTGTTTGAGGAACTTGGCCATCAAAATCGTCTAGTAACTGTTGGGCACATTTTTTAAGGAATTTAGCCTTATTTCGATACAGTCCCAGGCGAGAAATGTGTGAAGCAATCTCACTTTCTGTTGCAACAGACATGGCTTGTGGCGTTGGAAAGGCAGCAAAGAGACCTGGTGTGGCCTTATTTACCGCTGCATCCGTCGTCTGCGCTGACAACATGACCGCAACTAGTAGTTCAAAATGATTGGTAAAATCAAGACTGGGCTTGGCATCTGGAAACAGAGCAATGATTTCTTCTAGCACTTTTCGTGCTCGTTTTTTTGACAAAACCATTATTCATCTCCATCAAATAGTCCTTGTAAGCCAGCAAAAGGACTGTTTTCTTCTTTTTTGACTGCTTGTTGGGCCTGGTATTCTTCCTCTGTCATGATTTGCCAGTCATTTCCTGAGACAAAACCTTGACCAGCCTCTTCTTCAGCCGTCAAGACCTTGATAGGAATGTTTAGTAGGATATTGTCTGACACGCTCTCAGCAAGGTCAAGTTCTCCATTTTCGATAGGCAAGACCAAATCATCATCTAAAACTTCTTGATCTAGCTGATTGGTTGCTCCTTCCATGAAAACTTCCGTTACTGGATAAGATTCAACTAACTCAACTGGCTCCATACTGCGACTTGAAGCAAGAACAATGGTGTAAGATAGTTGATAATCTAAGAAATACATACGGTCTTCGTACTGTACTTTCCCAACTGCAAGGATATCTTTTACATCTAAAATTTCTTGATTACGTGCACGCAGGTCTGAGGCTAGGTCTAACGTTTGTTCAAAATGCAAGCCTTCAGACTGCTTACGAATTTCTTGAATATTTAATTTCATACTTCCTCCATAAAGATTTACTCTCTTGATTATACCATGAAAAGCTTACAAATCAGCACACCAAACTTTAAAATTAAAATTCGATTTTTTAACATATTTACTATGACATTTTTGTTTTTTAGTGCTATACTATAGGCAATAATACATCAGAGCAAGGAGGATGCTCACATGTAAGACAAAGAACTCATTACTAATGCAACCCAACTCCTATCCGAGTTAAATAAAAGTTTCCAAAGCTGCAAACAGGGTAGGGCAGATGATATTCGACTGCAAGAGCTGCTAAACACTACTATAAAAGAGCTCAAAAAAGTGGAAAAGTTGGACAACAGTATCTTAATTGACCTTGAGAAATTTTACCAACGTACCAGTCTTCTGATAGGTCTCGGTAGCCTAAAACTGAACGACCAAGCACGCATTGCTTGGCGAAACTACGACAAATTCCATTACAAGCATGTCAAACACGTACTAACTCTTTATGGACCTGTTTTCGGATTTTAGAGATTAGAATTGTCAGTTTTCTGTTGACAAAATATCCTGAAAGGTATAAGATAGAGGTACTAATACTCGGAGGTAAGGGAGACATGAACAACTAAGTCTATCAAATAAAGAAACTTTATTTAGTAGATCTTGTTTTTGTCTCTTTTTGTGTGCTCTTTTATGCTCTTCTTCTGGCATTTTATACTCAATGAAAATCAAAGAGCAAACTAGGAAGCTAGCCGTAAGCTGCTCAAAACACTATTTTGAGGTTGTAGATAAGACTGACGAAGTCAGTCACATATATACGGTAAGGCGACGCCGACGTGGTTTGAATTTGATTTTCGAAGAGTATTAATAGAGTTTTTTTGACATAGACATTGGCTCTACTAGGTAAAGTAGAGCTTTTTGTTATGCACTATTGGACATTCTAGAAAGGGCAACAATATGATAAAAATCAATCATCTGACCATCACACAAAACAAAGATTTGCGTGATCTTGTCTCAGACTTAAACATGACTATCCAAGACGGGGAAAAAGTAGCTATTATTGGAGAGGAAGGAAATGGCAAATCAACCTTGCTTAAAACTCTAATGGGGGAAGCTTTGCCTGATTTCACTATCAAGGGAGACATCCAGTCTGACTATCAGTCACTGGCCTATATTCCTCAAAAACTTCCCGAGGAGCTGAAAAAGAAAACTCTACACGACTACTTCTTTTTAGATTCTCTTGATTTAGACTACAGTATCCTCTATCGTTTGGCTGAGGAATTGCATTTTGATGGCGATCGCTTCGCTAGCAACCAAGAGATTGGCAGTCTATCAGGGGGCGAAGCTTTGAAAATTCAGCTCATCCATGAGTTAACCAAACCCTTTGAGATTTTATTTTTAGATGAACCTTCAAATGACCTAGACCTTGAGACGGTTGATTGGCTAAAAAGACAGATACAGAAGATGAGGCAAACTGTTATTTTCATCTCCCATGATGAGGACTTTCTGTCTCAAACGGCAGACACTATTGTCCACTTGCGACTGGTCAAGCACCGTAAAGAAGCAGAAACGTTAGTAGAGCATTTAGACTATGATAGCTATAGCGACCAGAGAAAGGCTAATTTTGCCAGACAAAGCCAGCAAGCAGCCAACGACCAAAGAGCCTACGATAAAACCATGGAAAAACATCAACGAGTTAAGCAAAATGTAGAAACTGCACTTCGAGCTACCAAAGACAGTACTGCCGGTCGCCTATTGGCTAAAAAGATGAAAACTGTCCTCTCACAAGAAAAACGCTACGAAAGGGCAGCTCAGTCCATGACCCAAAAGCCACTTGAAGAGGAAGAAATCAGACTTTTCTTCTCAGACATCCAACCATTACCGGCTTCTAAAGTCTTAATCCAACTGGAAAAAGAAAATTTGTCCATTGGCGACCAAGTTTTGGCTCAAGAACTACAACTAACTGTCCGTGGGCAAGAAAAAATTGGTATTATCGGGCCAAATGGTGTTGGGAAATCAACTCTGTTAGCCAAATTACAGCAACTTCTGAATGATAAAAGAGAGATTTCGCTTGGTTTTATGCCACAAGATTACTACAAAAAACTGCAATTGGATTTATCACCAATAGCCTATCTCAGCAAAACTGGGGAAAAAGAGGAACTGCAGAAAATCCAATCTCACTTAGCCAGTCTCAATTTCAGTTATCCAGAAATGCAGCATCAAATTCGCTTCTTATCTGGCGGGCAACAGGGGAAACTTCTGCTTTTGGATTTAGTGCTACGAAAACCAAACTTTCTACTTCTGGATGAAACAACACGAAACTTTTCACCCACTTCTCAACCCCACATCAGAAAACTCTTTGCAACCTATCCGGGCGGTCTCATCACTGTTTCACATGACCGTCGTTTCTTAAAAGAGGTCTGTTCAATCATCTATCGCTTAACAGAACACGGTTTGGAGGTAGTTAATTTTGAAGATTTATAAATTTGCAACATAGCAAAAATCCAGAGACGATCTCTGGATTTCTTTTACATATGTTTTAAACGTTCAATCCGTTCTGAGATAGGTGGATGGGTATAAAAGAGTTTTTGGAACCCTCCCCCTTTCTTAGGATCATTGATATAAAGTGCACTGCTGGCATCATCGACAGGACGACTCATCGGTTTACTATTATCCAACTTACGTAGAGCATTAATCATCCCTTGAGGATTGCGGGTCAACTCGACACTGGAAGCATCAGCTAGAAATTCCCTCTGACGAGAAATAGCTAGTTGCACCAAGGTTGCAGCGAGAGGTGCCAGCACAATTGCAAGTAGGGAAACCACTAGCATAATGATTTCAAGACCATTTCCTTCTCGGTCATCATCACTTCGTCTGCGACCTGCTCCACCCCACCACATCATACGACCTGCCATACTAGAAAGCATGGTGATGGCACTAGCAAGGGCGACAGCAATAGTCGAAATACGAATATCGTAGTTACGGATATGACTGACTTCATGTCCCATAACAGCTTCTAGCTCCTCGCGATTCATGATAGCAAGGAGACCTGAAGTCGCAGCAACCGCCGCATTTTGAGGGTTAGAACCTGTCGCAAAGGCATTTAAGGCTGGATCATCAATGATGAAAACACGGGGCATAGGAATCTGAGCGACCATAGCCATATCTTCTACTACATGGTAGAGGTCTGGTGCCGTTTGCTCATCCACCTCACGCGCTCCATTCATGGACATGACAATCTCTGTCGATTGAAAAATCATGGACAAAGCGTAGATAAAGCCGATAATTAGTGCGATAATCAAACCACCAAGCCCAGACCGCATAAAGAGGTAACCAACCGCATAGCCAACAAGAGCTAAGAGTAGGAAAAATACCAGCAACAAAATCCAGGTTTTTCGTTTATTGCTTGCAATTTGATCAAACAACATCTTAGTCACCTAAACCGCTAAAATCAACTTTAGGAACTGCCTTTTCCTCTTCTGGTGTTTGAAGGAAATCTGCTGCTTTAAATCCAAACATTCCAGCGATAATATTGCTTGGGAAAGTTTCTAATTTTACATTGTAGTTGCTGACAACACTGTTGTAGAGTTGACGAGAGTAAGAAATTTTATTTTCTGTGTTTGTCAACTCCTCTTGCAATTTAACAAAGTTTGCACTAGCTTTCAAATCTGGATAGCTTTCTGCAACTGCAAAAATACCTGAAACCTGACGAGTAAGGGCATCACTAGCTTTCATAGCTTCTGCTGGTGAAGTCGCTGCCGCCACTTGGTTACGTAGTTCTGCCACCTTTTCAAGGGTAGAACCTTCATATTTGGCATAACCTTTTACAGTCTCAATCAAGTTTGGCAAGAGGTCATTTCGACGTTTCAACTGAACATCAATCTGACTCCAAGCCTCCTTTGTTTGCATACGATTCTTAACCAAACCGTTATAGCTAACAATCACAAAAATCACAATAAGAGCTAAAACTCCAAGAATAATCCAAGTCATTATATAAGTCCTTTCTGCTTTTAGATTAGTACCAGTATATCAAATTTTTAATGATTGTGGTAAAATAAGATGATACTAAAGAAGGAAATAACTATGAAACCAGAAACATTTTACAACTTGCTTGCCGAGCAGAATCTTCCACTTTCGGACCAGCAAAAAGAACAATTTGAACGCTATTTTGAGCTCTTGGTCGAGTGGAATGAAAAGATTAATTTAACAGCCATTACGGACAAGGAAGAAGTTTATCTCAAACATTTTTACGATTCGATTGCACCTATTCTGCAAGGCTTGATTCCCAATGAAAATATCAAATTGCTTGATATTGGAGCCGGTGCAGGATTTCCTAGTCTACCAATGAAAATCCTCTATCCTCAGTTAGATGTGACCATCATTGATTCGCTCAATAAACGCATCAACTTCCTCCAACTTTTGGCTCAAGAACTGGATTTAGACGATGTTCATTTCTACCATGGACGTGCCGAAGATTTTGCCCAAGACAAGAACTTCCGTGCTCAGTATGATTTTGTAACGGCTCGTGCGGTTGCCCGTATGCAGGTCCTATCTGAATTGACCATTCCTTACCTTAAAGTCGGTGGCAAGCTATTGGCACTCAAGGCCAGCAATGCCCCTGAGGAATTGTTAGAAGCTAAGAATGCCCTCAATCTCCTCTTCAGTAAGGTCGAAGACAATCTCAGCTACGCCCTACCAAATGGAGATCCGCGTTACATCACAGTGGTAGAAAAGAAAAAAGAAACACCAAATAAATATCCACGTAAGGCTGGCATGCCAAATAAACGCCCGCTTTAAATTTTTTAGTAAAAAATGTTTACAAAGTTCGGAATTTCTGCTATACTATCACAAGCAAAGGTTTTTAATGTCATCCCGTGAGGTGACGAAGACGCAGAAATATTTGAAACTCTTTAAAATCTAAATTTTAAAGAAGTCTTACTCTGAGGGCCTATTGCTGTAAAATAATGGGCTCTTTTTTGATGCCCAAAAGTGAGGTTTATATGAAACAAGAATCAACTGTTGATTTGTTACTAGACGTTGACCAACGTCCTTCAGCTGGAAAAGGAATTCTCCTTAGCTTCCAACACGTTTTCGCCATGTTTGGTGCGACCATCTTAGTACCCTTGATTTTGGGAATGCCTGTATCTGTTGCCCTTTTTGCTTCAGGTGTTGGGACACTCATCTACATGATTTCAACTGGTTTTAAAGTTCCAGTTTATCTAGGTTCTTCTTTTGCCTTTATCACAGCAATGTCACTTGCTATGAAAGAAATGGGTGGTGATGTATCTGCTGCTCAAACAGGGGTTATCTTGACTGGTTTGGTCTATGTCCTTGTGGCTGCTGGTGTTCGTTTTGCAGGTACAAAATGGATTGATAAACTCTTGCCACCAATCATCATCGGACCTATGATCATCGTTATCGGTCTTGGACTTGCAGGTTCAGCTGTGACCAATGCAGGTCTTGTAGCAGACGGAAATTGGAAAAATGCTCTTGTAGCAGTTGTTACTTTCTTGATTGCTGCCTTTATCAATACAAAGGGAAAAGGCTTCCTACGAATCATTCCTTTCCTCTTTGCCATTATCGGTGGTTACCTCTTCGCACTAACTCTTGGCTTGGTTGATTTTACACCAGTTCTTAAAGCCAACTGGTTCGAAATTCCTGGTTTCTACTTGCCATTTAGCACAGGTGGTGCCTTTAAAGAATACAATCTTTACTTTGGTCCAGAAACTATCGCTATCTTGCCAATCGCTATCGTAACAATTTCTGAACATATCGGTGACCATACTGTTTTGGGTCAAATCTGTGGCCGTCAATTCTTGAAAGAACCAGGTCTTCACCGTACTCTTCTTGGTGACGGTATCGCAACTTCAGTTTCTGCCTTCCTTGGTGGACCAGCCAATACAACTTACGGAGAAAATACAGGGGTTATCGGTATGACTCGTATCGCTTCTGTCTCAGTTATCCGTAACGCTGCCTTCATCGCAATTGCCCTTAGCTTCCTTGGTAAATTCACTGCCTTGATTTCAACTATTCCAAACGCTGTACTTGGTGGTATGTCAATCCTTCTCTATGGGGTTATCGCCAGCAACGGTTTGAAAGTCTTGATTAAAGAACGTGTTGACTTCAGTCAAATGCGTAACCTAATCATCGCAAGTGCTATGTTGGTACTTGGACTTGGAGGAGCTATCCTTAAACTTGGTCCAGTTACCCTTTCAGGTACTGCCCTATCAGCCATGACAGGAATTATTTTGAACTTAATCTTGCCATACGAAAATAAAGACTAAAAGTCTAAACATATCAAAAAACGAGCATTTCCAATTACGGAAGTGCTCATTTTTTTGATACTTAGAAGTGAGTGTATCCCCTCTAACGCTGTTTAATATAGTTCCCCTACTCTATACTCAACCCATTCCTTTTCCTTCACTGGGTAAATCTTAGCAACTTTTGTTTCCTCATCATACACTACGACAAAATGCCCTTCACTATTCCAAAATTTACCTAAAATTGTACCATCATTTAAATTAGTACGTAACTTGCCTTCTTGACTTACTGCGCTTTCTGTTTGTGCTATTTTAGGCTCTTTACTATCTAACCCAACAGTTACAAAACTTGACCCTATAATAATAAATAAGCAAAACACTACAGCCCCAAACCCTACAAATTTAAACAAATTATAATCCCCATTATCTCTTTTCATGTTATCTTTTTATCTCTCTTTCTAACATCCCCCTAGAAGGCTCTCACAAGCCTCCTACAGCGTTTTAATACAGCTCACCCACACTCATAAGCTCCCATTCAGAAAAATCAACTTGGAAGACTTCTGGGGCTTTTGTAGTACCATTGTACACTACTATAAAATAGCCTTTTTCATTGTAAAACTTACTCAAAATCTCAGCGTCTTTCATTTCTGCTTTCAATCCACTATCTTCTATCTTTTTATTTATCTGTTGCTCTGTTTCTACTTCATTATTTCCTTGAGTTCCTAAGATATAACCACCAAAGCTTACCCAAAAGAAGATAAAAAGCATAAATACAATAGTTGCATATTTCAAAAAATTTAGTTCTTTCATTTCTTTATTATTCCTTTTTGTGTTAGTTGATACTATTTATATAGTTTTCTTAGTTCCTTAAATCCCAAGGGGTAAAAATAACCCCTTGCAGCCCCACCATTTCATCAAGCCATCTAGAGAAATTGGCTTCTTTTGTCTCATCATCATACCACTCAAAATCTTCAATATAAGTTGAGTTTGCGATTAGCTTGAGACGCTTGTTTTGGTATTGGGGATCTAAATAGAATAGGGGGACCTCTTCACTATACAAGTTAGCGAGGAGCCGAACTCTTTTTGTATATTCTAATCGTTTTATTGAACCACTTTTTGAGATAGTTCTAGTGTATATGTTTTATATAATTGATGGCAAGCTTGATTCTCTCCTGCATTAATCAAGGAAACACAAGGTAAGACAAGTTCTGACCAGATAGACTCTAGTATTTCCTCACGATTTGGATGTTCATCTAACTTGGCAACAATTTGAGGAGCCATCTTATAGTAGGATTCAATTTCCTCCTGACCACCATCTTGCAAGGCTAGATAAGAATCCCTGAATTTTCTCAAAGTCATCAATTCATCGCAGTCATCTGCCAATCCCTTGTAAGTTACCGCTGCTTCTGTCAAATAACAACCTCTTTGTTCAATTTGATAATAAGCATCTGGTTCACCGAAAAATCCAGTTTTAGAGCGCACATATCTCTCTGCATCACTCCTACGTTGAAAAATAGCTACTTCTCTTCCCTTACGATATACAACAAATTCCATTTCTTTTTCCTCACTATCTTACAATATTTAATAATTCCTCGTAACTTGAAACCACATCATAGATGTGCTGATCATTAATCGATCCAGCTTGAACTAACGCTTTAAAGTGAGCACGCGCACATGCAATTTTTGCTTGCTCAGCTTGTTTTAATTGAAGACTAGACATGGAGCCTTTCGTTTCTGCAACAAAATAGATATGCTTTACACTACCTTCACGGAAGGCAATTGCCCAGTCAGGGTTATAGTTCCCAAGCGGAGTCGCAATACTGAACTTCCCTGGTAACTTCACATAAACACGAACATCCTCGTATTGTTCCAAAGATTCTTTAAAGGTCTTCTCCGTATTGGAATCAACTTTTACAAAATTGTAAATCCCTTTTTTGGATTCAAGTAAGTGATCATCTGATCTGTTAGCAGTTTCAGGATTGTCATAAAACAAGTCCATATCATACTCTTCATTTAACACATTATACTGAATATGCTTGATAATTTGACTTGCTTTTTGTTCATTAATTAGTTTTGAAATCTTAAGAATAAACTCTTCTGGATTCTGTTTAAACTTGTCAAATTGGTAGACATAGATTTTACTTAATATTTCCGCAACCAACTTACGAGTTAAACCAGTCTGATCAGCAATCTCCCCTAGTAAATCATATTTGGTCATAATCTGCGAATCCGTTAGATATTCTTGCTGACGATCATTTTCAGCAACTGTAAAGTTCAGTCCCTCTTCTTTACTCATATCAGCTGCACTTGCCTGAGTTATATGAAAGCTTGGTTTGCTAACGACTAATTTCTCATTAATGTAGTCAACCGAATGTTTTACCAACTCCGCATCATCAAATTCTACTTGATAGCTTGTCTTTCGATTGATTTGCTTCCAGAGATTTAAAAATTCTTTTCGGGCAATATTTTCTTGATTGACCTCATTTGAAAATTGAATTACCGCATTATTGGCATTTTCAATTTCATACTGTCCAGCATGATAAACGCTCTCCAATATCTCTACTAGCTTATCCTCATAACCTGCTAGTGTTTCAGACAGTTGCAACTGATGATTTTCTTTTGCAGTAAAATATTCTGTAGTCAATTGTCCTTCACGGTCTATATAGCCTTGTCGGATCAAATCAAAATAAATCGAATCTGCTTGTTCCTTGGTAATACGTATTGTTTGTCCTTCTTGATTTGTTAGAACTTTATTCGTAAAGAGAGTAACATCCACTTTTACAGGACGGTCTGCTAAGAGTTCTTTGATTTCTTCTTGTAGATTTCGAGCAAATTGATCATAGCTTTCATTTGCAATTACTGTCAGTTTATTGATTTCATGAACATCATTTCCTAAGAGTTCAAAATCCTGACGAATTCCATTTTGGTCAACTGCCAAACGCATACCACGACCGATTTCTTGACGTTTACGAGTCTCTGCTGAAGATTGCTTAAGCGTACAGATTTGAAAGACATTTGGATTATCCCACCCCTCTTTTAGAGCTGAGTGAGAAAAGAGGAAACGAACTGGCTCTTCAAAGCTCAATAAACGCTCCTTGTCCTTCATAATCAAGTCATAGGCATCAGTGTCATTTGAAAGATTGTTCTTCTTTTCACTGGCAGATTTATAGTCCACAAAAATGGTCTTATCCGACTTCTTCACTTTATCTACCGAAAAGTAACCAGCATGAACTGAATTTCCTTCAAGATTAGCCTCCAAATATCTACGATAAGGAGTTGGTTCCTGTGTTTGGATAAACTGATTTACTTGATTTCGATATTCTTCTTCAAAAATCTGAGCGTATTCTCCATTATAGGCATCATTATTTTCATCATATTGTTTATACTTGGCCACTTCATCGATGAAAAATAAGGATAATACTTTAATTCTTCGATTGTACAGTTTACTTTCTTTTTCGATATGACTTTTTATAGTCTCTCGAATTTGAATTCTTCTGATGCTAGACTCATCCACTTCCCCTATCACTTCACCGACATAAAGTTCTTGCGTCACACCAACTTGAAGTTTGTTCTCTCTTGCATCAAAGTGACTAAGGGTCATTCCTTTATAAGCAGATAAATTCCCTGATTCAGCATACAAATCAAAGGGTTCTTCCACTACTTTCAATTTCCTTTTGACACCTGAATGCGTTTTTACTTCAAACTCAATTTTTGCTTTGGGTGCTCCTGTTTTTTGTGGAATGATTTCTTGTAGATAAAGATAGCCTTGTGTTCCTGTCGTCCCAGTTTGCTCAATAGCCTTAACCGCAATCTTCTTCACCAATTTTTGATTGTAAGCATCCATGGCATCCAATCTATAAACCATATCATGCTTTTCTTTATGGGTAGCCGAATAACGTAATGTAAACAATGGTTTGAAATCTTTTAGTCTTTCCTTTGTCTGTTTCCCTTCAACAGACTGAGGTTCATCAATAATCATAATCGGATTCATAGCTGCCAGTACATCAATTGGACGACGCCAACGGAAGTTCTCACGTTCTGAATGAATCAGATCTTTTTCTTTTTTATTGAAAGCTTGAGAGTTGATGACCATGATTTGAAGGTCTGACGAATTGGCAAAACTATCCAAATCACTTAAACGTGAAGAATCGTAGACAAAATAGCGTGGTTGTTTGCCGTACTCCATCTGAAAGTGACTTGACATGATCTGTAGAGATTTGAGAACTCCTTCACGAATGGCTACACTTGGAACGACAATGACAAATTTAAGCCAGCCATACCGTTTATTCAACTCCATAATTGTACGGATATACGTGTAGGTCTTCCCTGTTCCCGTCTCCATCTCTATGGAAAAATTGTAAGCTTCTCGTCCAGCAATCATATCAATCGATAGTTTATCAGAAGGACGTAAACCATAACGAGTTTGCATAGTATGAACATTTTCTCGTATACTTGCTTGACTCAATTGAATCGGTGCATTTCGATAAGCATCTAAAACCAAATCTACCTCATCTGACTTGAGACGACCTGGATCCGCCATATACTGAACTCCAGCATTTTTGGCTTGCCCTTGAAATAAATCTGCAATGGCACTAACCGCATCTAACTGGAATTGTTGTTTTTTAAATTGTAGTTTCATAATTTATTTTCTTAAATTCTTATCTTTTTAGAGTAATTATATATAATCAACACTTTGTTAACTGCTTACAAATGTCACAAAATTTCAATATTATATACCTTTGATATCTACTATTTAGTCTATTACTAATAACATTGGCTACCATGTTGATGGTCTATGAGAAATAGCATACTCTATCAATTCCTCCATGTTACTTTGAATATCTTCATAAACATACTTTGAAGTAGTGAATGGAGATTTATAACAACGGATATAACTGGATAACGATCTGCCGGTTCGTGATAATTTAAAATCGTCAAATGGATTTCTTCCTTGATTATTTTGATTTCCAAATCTATCCTTTAAATTATGAATATATATGCCTACGATTCCTTTATCCAACTCAATTGCTTTTTTAATCTCATAGTTAATCCATTTACGTCCAGCGGTGTTCTCACCAATCAAAACAACCACACATGAACGCTTTGCCATTTGATTATCTATCCATGATTCTATCATTGCATCAGATTTTAATTTTACTTCTTCCCATTCATTATCTGAAAAAGTAGACTCGCCTGATACTCTCCCCATATTTCTAACTTGTGATGCTCGCCAGTTATCATTACTATAGTGAAAGCTAAAAAATACTTGTCTCTTCATACTTTCCCCACTTATCTAAAAACAATTAAAAGTGTCAATGTAGCAATAACTATTAAACCATAGGTATACTTTAAAATGGGACGAAATAGTGCTATCAGAAAATCCCCTTCTTCTTGTTTTGGAGTCATTCTAAAATCTGTTTCTATATCACTTAATCTTACCTCATCGTATAAACGTCTAAATTGTCGTTCTAATGACAAATAATATGCATCATGAAACCAGAATAAGATAGTCACACAAAAATTTAAAAGAAGTATATACCACATACTGGTATTACTAAACCAAAATGCGAACAAGGCTCCTATGGAAGTAAACGACCATCCTTTAATGATAAAAGAATTATTACCCATCCGTTCAATAATAGCTTGTATCATCTCTAAATGTTTTACATTGTATTCACTCATACTCTACACCACCTTCACTTTGGTATGAGGTGATAATTTTTTAAAGATTTCACTTACGTTAATCTTATCTGCTGAATTGGCAAATGAGCTATCACGAAAAACTGCACGGAGTGGTTGTGCTTGAGCGATGTGACGGATAACTTCTTCAGAGATTTCATCTTCAAAACAAGCCATGAGTGATCCTTGATCTACGTCATAGACTTCCGCTCCTGTTACTTTATCCAAATCAATAGCTAGTGATAGTTCCATCCCCCATGTCAGCATAACTTGGAAAAGCAAGTCAAGGCCAGTACGTCCTTCCTTGATATTAGATACACTATCAAAGAGTTCTCCTTGAATAAATTGATCCGGTCGAGCTGAAACATCCTTGAAATTTGAAGAATCTAACTTATAGGCTTTGAAGCCAAAGTCTTGTTTGCCAATCAATTCAGGATGCTCCTCCTGAATCTTGGCAGCAGCACGACGAATCCGCTCACGTGAAATTTGGTCAATGGTTTCATATCCTGCTTCTTTAGCAGCAGACTTATCTGCTACTTCCTCATCCAACGTACACAGGATAAACTTACGATTTCCACCATCTTCAGCATTCAGTTGCATGACTGCATCTGCCGTCGTAGCAGAACCACCGAAGAAGTCTAGAATCATCCCAGATTCTGGAGAACCCAGACTAATCAAATTTCCAAGAAGCTTTGTGGGTTTAGGAAAATCAAACACCCTCTGACCATTAAATAATTTTTTTATTTCTTCTGTAGCATTTTTATTATTTCCAAATTCAGAACCCCAAAAATCAGATGATATCTGTCCTTTTCTTATAGAATCACTTAAATATATCTTCCTCATTGGATTTCCACCGTTTTGTGGCCAATGTATTAATCCCTCAGAGTCTAACTTTCTAAATTCATCTTCTGATATCATCCAATTTTCAGTTAAAACATTTCCATTTTCCAATTGGACTTTATAAGAATATCTACCACGAACACTATCAATACAAGGTCTACGGGCATATTTACCTTTCTCATCTTTATACTGATATTCTTTTTTAGCAGTATCAGTCAATGGTATCCTACCAAAATTTAAACTATTATAATTTTTAGAATAAATTAGAATTGTATCTTTAACTGTTGAAAATATTCCTACATTAGCTTGAGAGTTAAATCTTCTCCATGCAATATTCCCAACATTGTTCTCCTCCCCAAAAACCTCATCACAGATAGTCTTCAGATTCGCTTGTTCATTATCATCAATAGAGATAAAGATAACACCTGAATCCTTGAGGAGATTACGCGCTAGACGGATGCGTGGATACATCATATTGAGCCAGTCTGAGTGGTAACGGGCCGAAGTCTTTTCGTTTTTTGTAAGCCCAACTACCTGGCGACCTTCTTCATCCAAAAGTTCCATATCTTCTTTCAGTTCTTCATCTGTTTTTTGGAACTTATCAGAATATACAAAGTCTTTCCCTGTATTATAGGGTGGATCGATATAAATCATATCGATTTTTCCTAGATAGGATTCTTGTAGGATTTTTAAGACTTCTAAATTATCCCCAGTAATAAAGACATTTTCACTGTTTTCAAAATCAACACTTTCATCAAGATCTGGTCTTAAGGTTTTGGTAGTTGGTCGCCCAGCTTCTGCAATAGCTTCACGCTTTCCAACCCAAGTAAACTCATAGGATTCTCGACCATCCACAATTTCCTCTGACAAAAACTGTTTAAGTTTCTCAAAGTCAATAGCAGGACGTAATTTGCCGTATTCATCCCTCTTTTCCGTCAGAACTTCAGGAAAAAGTTGACCAATTTTTGAAATATTATCTGTAAAAACATCTTTTGAAGTGAGAGTTAATTTCTCAAGTCCAGAGTTTTCACCTGTTTGCTGTGCTGTGCTGTGCTGTGCTGTGCTGTGCTGTGCTGTGCTGTGCTGTGCTGTGCTGTGCTGTGCTGTGCTGTGCTGTGCTGTGCTGTGCTGTGCTGTGCTGTGCTGTGCTGTGCTGTGCTGTGCTCATGGTAGTATCCTTTCTTAGCTTTGTCAAGCTTTTGTAATTTTAATTTTATAAAAAATTAAGTTGGCTTATCCTATCTTTGTAATGCTTAATTTTTAACAAATTACAGCTTCATTCTATCAAAAATAGGGGTTGAAATCAAAAGAGTTCTCTAATCTCAATTTCTGATTTTACTTAGCTAAACTTACAGTCAATTTTACTTCTTTAATGCTTCTATTTCTTTCAATGTAGCCTGATATTCTCTTTTGGTTTCCATTTGTTTTCTCATTGATTTTTCAGAATACATCTTTTTCTTTAACTGTTGTGCCTTTTTTTCTAATTTATCGAATTGGTCACTGAGTTCAATAGAGTTTCTAAGATTACTTTTTTCTAAAACTTGTAATTCTTTCTTACCAGTTTCTTTTACAAGACTCTCATAAACATCATCTAAATCATTTCCCTCAAAGTCAATGATTACATCATCATGAGTCTGAAAGCGACGGACAATCTTAAAGTGCTTGCCATCCTTTTCTTGACTTAATGGCTCTTTATAATGAATAAGAAGTTCTTCTCTACCTTGTGGATATTTTAAAACAAAGGCTGTGTAAATCCCTAATCTTATATCTATCTGTTCTAATAAAGTTAAGGAAACATCCATTTGTTCGAGTTCTATTTCTAAAACCATGATTTGCTTCACTTTTTTGCCAGCAAGAATATTAGTGGTACTTGTATCAATCTGATGCGTAATTTGAATTGCTCTAATCTGTTCTCTTAAATCTTTCTTTTCTTTCACAGATACATTAAGATTATCAAAAAAATCACTATTACCCTTTTTATGAGGCCGATATAGAATGTGAGGTCTTGATAAGGCTGTATAGGATGGAAATTTAATCATCAGAATCCCCTTTCATCAATATGAAGAAACAAATTAACTCAAAATCATCCATTCCCTCGATGCTAGTATTCATCAAGTCAACAGATCCAAAGTTAAATAGGGCATCCATAGTTGAAATCTGATTATGTTCCATTAATTGATCGATTGCCTCTTGAAGCAATTCCGAATAAACAACCATTTCTTTACCATCTTTTGTTTGACGATTGAACTTGTCTACCACCTGACTCAATGGTTTACTTTGACCCCGACAAATGCTACTGAGGTGCTCCAATATTTTCTTGCTTTCAGACGGAGATAACAGTAATTCTCCATTTCTATTGATGTAGAGGATATAATATGGGTGAAGCTGATTCTGATTATTTTTTCCTTTTAACTGTTCTTTGTTTTTTAGGACGAAAATGACACCTTCTGATTCTTTATTGGAGGCAGGTAAAATAGCTTGCAATCCTTTCGGAACTTTTTCCAACTCAGGATGTTCTTCCAAATACTTAAGAAGGTCCATACGATAATCTTCTAAGCCTAAATCCATAATGGAAATACCATCATTCATCTCCTCTAGATCGACCACTTCATCTCTAAGACGTTCTAATTGTTTTCTTCGGTAATTATTATCCTCTATTTCTTCACTAGATAAAACATTATCATCCGCTGTTGAAGTCAAGACAGAAATCTTCATCCTAGATTCAACCCTAGACTTGAGATCGATATACTCATCTAACTCAAGGTTCGGCCAAAAGTTAACCAATTGAATGTATTTATTTAGACTACCAATTCGATCCACACGACCAAATCGTTGAACAATACGGACAGGATTCCAATGGATATCGTAATTAACCATCATATCTGCATCTTGTAAGTTTTGCCCTTCAGAAATCACATCTGTTGCAATTAAAAGATCGATTTCACTCTCATCACCAGGAAACAGAACATCACGAGACTTTGATTTAGGAGAGAAATAAGTTAGTAACGAATTGAGATCTTTATTTTTAGTATCCAGAGTTGTTGCAAAACCTTTTGTACCTGAAATCTGAGCAGTGTAGAGACCATACTTATCCAAGACATACTGACTAATATGCTTATAAAGATAGTTCGTTGTTGTCGCAAATGCGGAGAAAATGATCAACTTTTTATTGCCAGCATTGATTGGATTTGTTAGTTTCTCATCTATCAAGGTAAAAAGAGTCTGAAGTTTTTGATCTTCTTGTGGTGTTATTTTACTAATTAGATTTTCTAACTCTGTCAATACTGCAAAATCTTGTTCTAACTCGATCTTCCAACTACGATAATCCATATCTTGTAGAGCAATCCGATTTTTCTTACCAATAGAGAACTCGAAATTACTATCTTCCAAATCAAAATCATCTTCATTAAGATGAGGATCAACAGATAAATGATCCAAACCTGTCAATTCATATTCCTCGATAGCCTGTAACGTCTTTTCTACATAATCTTTTACAACGTCTATTAAAGTATATCGAAAAGCTGCGACAGAACTTTCTAAACGTTTGAGCAGGTTAATCATCATCAGTTTTTTGATACCAGATTCACGACCAAACTGAGTTAAATTCCCCATTTTTCCTTCTTTACTTTTATCGTATTTAGCTCTCTTTGATGGGTAGATATGTATTGAAGGTTGATAGATAGTCAACTGCAGTTTATCAAGTAAGTGGTATAATTTTTTATAGGTAATTCCAAGATTTGAAACTGTTAAATCAGGTTCAAAATTAAGAGGTTTTAAGCGCTGTGGAAACTCTCCAATGGCTTCTCTATCATAAAATTCGCGAATATGTTTTCTACTTCTAGCTATGGTTACACTATCAAGTACTTTAAAGAAATCAAAATCTAATGTAGATAGCAGTTTATCTGTTGTTCTCTCTTCTGCAGGTAGATCAGCCCACTTATTATAAGCAGATTGAGCGTTTCTGAAAATATCATTTATAGATGATTTGGTTTCTAATTTACTATCAATTTGATCCGTATCACCTTCATAGGCTAAAGCAATTTGATTTTTCAAATCATTAAAGCGATTATTAACAGGTGTGGCTGATAGCATGAGTACCTTTGTAGGAACACCAGACTTTATGATTCGATTCATTAAACGGCTGTATCGATTTTCTCTCCCCTCGTATAAGTCATTTTCGCTAGAACCTCCATTTCTAAAATTATGGGACTCATCAATGACAACCAAATCATAAGTATGCCAATTATTTAAGGACAAATCAATTCCATTAGAGTGTCCTTTATCTCTACTAAGGTCTGTATGATAAAGCACGTCATAAAGCAAATGTCTATCATAAATTGGATTATTTACATAATCATGACGATACATATTCCAGTTATTTTCTAACTTTTTAGGACAAAGTACTAAAATACGTTTTCCTCGATAAGCATAATAAGTCATGACCGCTAAAGCTGTATAAGTCTTCCCTAGACCAACCGAATCCGCTAGAATACAACCATTAAATTTTTCTAATTTAGAAATGATCGATTTTACTGCATCCTTTTGGAAATCATATAACAGCCCCCAAATCTTACTTTCTGTATAACCAACCCCTTCATTTGGTAAAAAGTCTTCATTGATATCTTCTAAAAATTCATTGAATAAATTATATAGCATCACATAGTAAATAAACTCAGGTGAATGTTCTTTGTGAGCTAGGTTTAAATTCTCCAAAAACTCTTCAGTAACATCACGAAAATAATCATCTTCTTCCCAAAGATTATCAAATTCATCTAAATAATTTAAACTAAGTGGTGCATGATAGAGGTTTCTACTCGTTTTAAATAGAGAAGCTTCATATCCTAATTCTTTGCGATCAAAGTTTCTCAAACGATCTACCGCCACTACATCATCCGAATTTTCAATTCGAATACCATTTGGCATTTCATCTGTTTCAATATTAATAGACTTAAATTGCGCTTTTCTTCGGATCCAATCAGCACATTCACGAGCAATCGCTTTTTGGGTCAGCTCATTCATCAATTTCAGTTCATACTTTCCACCAAAAATCGATTGTTCCCGTTCTTTTTTGGGTATCGTGTATTCACGGAAATCTGTTTTGGTTTCATCTGTTACAAAAGTCGGATTTGTGAAAATAAATTTTAACTCTTCAATATTCTCCAATTCCTCTTTCAACTGCTGATAAGCAAACATTGAAAAGGTTGCTGCTGCAATTTTGACTCGGCTCTCTGATTTCAATTCTTTCTTTAACTCATCTCCAAGACGAATTGATCTATTATCAATTTCCATAATTCCTCCCTGTTAGACTATTTCTACTATTATATCATTCTTTGCAGATTCAAAATAGACCTTTTTCTTCTTTCCAAAAAAGGAAAGCTCTGCAGCCTTCCTTTGTTTTACTTACGTTTCTTCTTCGCTTTCTTCATTTTATTCGCCATGCGTTTCATGGACTGTTTCATGGCAAATTCACCGATTTTACCTTTGAGTCCGCCACCAAACATCTGGCTCATATCTGGCATTCCTGCTCCTCCGAGAGCTGACAGGTCAGGCATCCCACCTTGTCCCATCATTCCTTCAAGGGCAGACATATCCATTCCTCCCATATTTGGCATATTTTTAGGAAGGTTGTTTGGATTGATTCCCATTTGCTTCATCATTTTGTTCATATCTCCAGACATGACACCTTGCATGAGCTGTTTAGCCTGGTTAAAGTCCTTGATAAATTTATTGACTTCGACAAAGGTATTTCCAGAACCAGCTGCGATACGACGGCGACGGCTTGGATTTAGCAAATCTGGGTTTTCACGTTCTTCAGGTGTCATGGAAGACACAATGGCACGTTTGCGAGCAATCTGACGCTCATCTACCTTCATGTTTTGAAGTGCTGGGTTGTTAACCATACCTGGAATCATCTTGAGCAGGTCTTCCATTGGGCCCATGTTTTGTACCTGATCCAACTGATCAATGAAATCATTGAAATCAAAGGTGTTTTCGCGCATCTTCTCAGCCATTTCAAGGGCTTTTTGCTCATCGTATTCCTGAGAAGCTTTCTCAATCAAAGTGAGCATATCTCCCATGCCAAGGATACGGCTTGACATACGGTCTGGGTGGAAGGTCTCAATGTCCGTAATCTTTTCACCTGTACCAGTGAACTTGATTGGTTTGCCAGTAATGTGTCGAACAGATAGGGCAGCACCACCACGAGTATCGCCATCAATCTTGGTAAGAATAACACCAGTCACTTCCAACTGAGCATTGAACTCACGCGCAACATTGGCTGCTTCCTGACCAATCATGGCATCAACGACGAGCAGAATTTCATTTGGTTGAGCTAGTGCTTTCACGTCACGAAGCTCATTCATGAGGAGCTCATCAATCTGCAAACGACCCGCAGTATCAATCAAGACATAGTCGTTATGATTAGTTTGGGCTTGTTCCAAACCTTGACGTACAATCTCAACAGCTGGTACTTCTGTCCCAAGTGCGAAAACCGGCACATCAATCTGTTGACCCAGAGTCTTCAACTGATCAATAGCCGCAGGACGGTAAATATCCGCCGCAATCATCAAAGGACGAGCATTTTCTTCTTTCTTGAGTTTGTTGGCCAATTTACCAGCAAAGGTTGTTTTACCAGCCCCCTGCAAACCGACCATCATGATGATGGTTGGAATCTTAGGTGACTTGATAATCTCAGCTGTATCAGAACCTAAAACGGTTGTCAGTTCCTCATCAACGATTTTGATAATCTGTTGCGCAGGATTAAGGGTATCAATGACCTCATGCCCGACTGCACGCTCACGAACTTTCTTGATAAAGTCCTTTACAACAGGCAAGGCAACGTCGGCCTCAAGCAAGGCCAAGCGAATTTCTTTGGTTGCCTCTTGGACATCAGATTCAGAGATTTTTCCTTTTTTACGTAGATTTTTAAAGACGTTCTGCAAACGTTCTGTTAAACTTTCAAATGCCATTTTTCTTCCTCTTATTCTCTATTATCAATGCTTGTTAAAATTTCTATCTGCTCCTGCAGAAAGTTATCCTTGGGATAGCGCTCCAAAATCTGGTCAAAAATCTGACTTCGGACAATGTAGTCCGAGTACATGTGCAATTTCATCTCATAATCTTCCAGAATCTTTTCTGTCCGCTTAATATTATCATAGACAGCCTGACGACTGACACCGAACTCCTCGGCAATCTCAGCAAGGCTGTAATCATCAGCGTAGTAGAGCTCTATATAATTCATTTGCTTATCTGTCAAAAGCGCTGCATAAAATTCAAAGAGCGCATTCATACGATTGGTTTTTTCGATTTCCATAACTTTTATTATACCAAAAAATGGCCTAATCTACCACACTAGGAAGCCAATCCGAGAAGATAGCAAGCTAAATTTGAAAAAGACAAGAGACTAGCCCCAAGTAATTTCCAATTGATAGCTGGCAAAGGGTTGTCCCTCTTGATTTTGTAATTGATAGTCTAAATAGATCTTTTGTCCATCCACTTGATAACGATTCGTTTGGATAATAAACTCCTGCATCCCCATAGGTGTGGGAATATAGGCTAAACTATCACTATCCTTTAAAAAGCGCATAATGGTCTTAGGATTGGAAAAACGGGTCATCACCAGTTCTTGACCATGGAATTTAATCACTACTTTTTCTTTTTCCTCATTGTAGAAAAGCAAATAGCGATAATCTCCCTTTTCATGCACTTCAACGTCATAAAGCTGGTCAATCACTTCCAACTGCTCATCAAACTGAATCGTATTTCGCATCCGAATCTTCACATCAAGTCCTCTTTCTTGTCTCTTGTCCTACTATTTTACCAAAAAGAGCAGGATTTTGCTATAATGGTCATATGAACGAAAAAGTATTCCGTGACCCAGTTCACAACTACATCCATGTCAATAATCAAATCATCTATGACTTGATCAATACAAAAGAATTTCAGCGTTTGCGTCGTATCAAACAACTGGGAACTTCCAGTTATACCTTCCACGGTGGAGAACATAGTCGCTTCTCTCACTGTCTAGGAGTCTATGAAATTGCACGACGTATCACGGAGATTTTTGAAGAAAAATATCCTGAAGAATGGGACCCGGCCGAATCTCTCTTGACCATGACTGCTGCTCTCCTACATGACCTTGGACATGGTGCCTACTCCCATACTTTTGAACATCTCTTTGACACAGACCATGAAGCTATTACTCAAGAGATTATCCAAAGTCCTGAGACGGAAATTCACCAAGTCCTGCTACAAGTGGCGCCTGACTTTCCAGAAAAGGTTGCCAGTGTCATTGACCATACCTATCCTAACAAACAGGTCGTGCAGCTCATTTCTAGTCAGATTGATGCGGATCGCATGGACTATCTCTTGCGCGACTCCTATTTTACTGGAGCTTCCTATGGAGAATTTGACCTGACTCGCATCCTCCGAGTCATTCGTCCTATCAAAAACGGAATCGCCTTTCAGAGAAATGGCATGCACGCCATCGAAGACTACGTTCTCAGTCGTTACCAGATGTATATGCAGGTTTATTTCCATCCAGCAACACGCGCCATGGAAGTTCTCCTACAGAATCTTCTCAAACGAGCTAAGGAACTCTACCCTGAGGACAAGGATTTCTTTGCACGAACTTCTCCACACCTCCTACCTTTCTTTGAAAAAAATGTGACCTTAGCTGACTATCTGGCTCTGGATGATGGTGTGATGAATACTTACTTCCAGCTCTGGATGACCAGTCCTGACAAAATACTTGCAGACCTGTCGCAACGCTTTGTCAACCGCAAGGTCTTTAAATCAATTACCTTTTCACAAGAAGACCAAGACCAACTCGCTAGCATGAGAAAATTGGTTGAGGACATCGGCTTTGATCCCGACTACTACACTGCCATTCATAAGAACTTTGACCTTCCTTATGATATCTATCGTCCCGAATCTGAGAACCCACGGACACAGATTGAGATTTTACAAAAAAATGGAGAACTGGCAGAACTCTCTAGCCTGTCTCCTATCGTTCAATCCCTTGCTGGAAGTCGCCACGGAGATAATCGTTTTTATTTCCCAAAAGAAATGTTGGACCAAAACAGCATCTTCGCAAGCATTACCCAGCAATTTTTACACTTGATTGAGAACGATCATTTTACCCCAAATAAAAACTAGAAGAGGAAATTTATGAGTATTAAACTAATCGCCGTCGATATTGACGGAACCCTTGTTAACAGCCAAAAGGAAATCACTCCTGAAGTCTTTTCTGCCATCCAAGATGCCAAAGAAGCTGGTGTCAAAGTCGTGATTGCAACTGGCCGCCCTATCGCAGGTGTTGCCAAACTTCTGGACGACTTGCAGTTGAGAGATGAAGGTGACTATGTCGTGACCTTCAACGGTGCCCTTGTCCAAGAAACTGCTACAGGACATGAGATTATCAGTGAATCCTTGACCTATGAAGATTATCTAGATATGGAATTTCTCAGTCGCAAGCTCGGTGTCCACATGCATGCCATTACCAAAGACGGTATCTACACTGCCAATCGCAATATCGGAAAATATACAGTGCACGAATCAACCCTCGTCAGCATGCCTATCTTCTACCGTACACCTGAAGAAATGGCTGACAAGGAAATTGTCAAATGTATGTTCATAGATGAGCCAGAAATTCTCGATGCTGCAATTGAAAAAATTCCAGCCGAATTTTACGAACACTACTCTATCAATAAATCTGCTCCTTTCTACCTCGAACTCCTTAAAAAG
This sequence comes from Streptococcus sp. CL6.35, assembly GCF_049737915.1. GTDB lineage: Bacteria > Bacillota > Bacilli > Lactobacillales > Streptococcaceae > Streptococcus. The sequence continues at coordinate 112,917 of NZ_JBKOTU010000005.1, forward strand.
AATGTAGACAAGGGGTCAGCCATTACCCACTTAGCTGAAAAACTAGGATTGACCAAAGATGAAACTATGGCCATCGGGGACGAAGAAAATGACCACGCCATGCTGGAAGTCGTTGGTAATCCCGTTGTTATGGAAAATGGAAATCCAGAAATCAAAAAAATCGCCAAATACATCACTAAAACAAATGACGAATCTGGCGTCGCCCATGCTATCCGTACATGGGTATTGTAAAATGCTTATCATATAGAAAATGTACCCCAGAAGTTAGAGATAAAAGTCTAACTCCTGGGGTATTTTTTAGAATACCGATTACTCTTCCTCAGCAAACATCAGAGCATCCAGTTCTTCTCTTTCAGCCGCAATTTCTTCGAAGGTAGAAATAATATTATTTAAAAATTCTAAGGTGATAATACCAGTCGAATCTTTCATGGTAACAATGGCAGTCAACTGACCGATTAACACTCTAACATTTTTTAATTCATCCAGATTTAGAATATCCACTTCTAGCACAGGAACATGATTTTTTATTCTGGTTTAAATCAGAGAAAAAGGAAAGGATGAATAGTTTCTTAACAACTTATAGGTCTCTGACTTATCTCCTATAGAATCCATACAAATAGCTTACATCATTTTTACTCCTTTGTACTTGAAAACATCAGTATCCCATGTCTACAAGGAAGAGATATAAGCTTGAATCTCCTCTATCATGCATCGATTTGTCGTTCTTACTCTTCTGAGTCTCTCTTTATTCTTGGAATTTTCTTATCATCAAGTTTAGGAATACTCTTGCTCTCAACCTTGAGAAGATTCTTTAGTTCATCGGCAGTTGGTACCTTCTGGTATACCTTAGCAAGACTATAGAGTAAAGCAAAAGATAAGAACAAGGCAACAATGTTCTGTTTACTTGCTTCTGTCAAAGAGATCTCGGATCCACTAGTACTAAGGTCTTTCCATTCAGGATTCTATGCTTCAATCACTTTTTTCTCTTTCCAAAGTGGAACGAGCAAAAAATGGTTGAAAGGCACAACTGTAACCATGGCTGTAGTACCTAGTGGGATAAATCCATTGAAATTTATGATAAGAACAATGCTTAGTATAGATAATGATACTGATAAAACTAATATTAGCTAAATAATTTTTTTACAATATATTGAGCTATTTTTAAAAGTAAATAAAGAATAAGGAAGATGTAAAATAAATAATCTCCGATAACAAATAATCCTAGCATAATTACAAAAAAAAGAAAAAGAATCATTGCTACGACTATAAGCAAAAATTTTAAAAATTTGAATACTTTACTCCAAATAGTAGGATTTTCTTTATTTACCGTGAATTTATAAAGCTTTTTTTCGATAAACGTAAATTTGTTAAATTCAATTTCAGCACCTAAAAATAGTATTTCAAATATTTTTTTAACTTTTCTAGTTCCACTCTTGTTACACTAGTACCATTTTGAAATCTAACATCATCTATACTTGGAATAGAATTTTCTGACTCTCTCTTAAAAATAAATGTATACTTCTGATTATTTAAAAGTATATTAGGAATCTCAAGTCTACCTCTTACATTTTCTAAATTCCATTCACGCTTGCTTCTTTTTTCTGTAAGTTTCTTAGGGAAAATGATTATGTACATCTTTTCAATCTTTATGATTCTAATATTGAATAAAGAGATGTACTCATCTGTAAATACGAAATCGTTTGAGTTAAAATTTTCTATATTTTCATTGTTTTTATAGTAAGTTATCACATCTTCTATTATATGTTTTCCTTGCTTATTTAAACTATGTTTTCTAATAAAAGAGGTATTATCAAGTAATAAAAAAGAGAATAGGGATAAAAGGGAAATAAGGATAATAATAGTCGATGATACAAAAATTAATAATGTACTTTGAATTAAAAAAGAAGCTATGTTACTAAAGAAAATACCTATACTTTCAAAATTAAAATAAGCGCTAATACTATTAAAATTAGTAATTAGAGTATTTAATTCTTTACCTCCAAAGAAAGCTATTACTAAAGCTAAAGTGTTTTTTATATGAGAAGATTTTTTAGCTTCAGTATTAATATATGATTCTAATATTTCAGGATATATTCCTTCACCAAAAAACTCAAATAACATATTTCTATAAATAAACTTAAGTTTTGGATAGAATTGCAAGTCATGAAACTTGAAAAAATAACTTGAAAAAATAACTTGAATAATACTTGCTCAAAATTTTATCGATACTTCTAAAATAAGGATTTCTCAATTTAATTCTATTTTTATTTTTAAAATGGTAATAAAAAACACTTAGAATTAAAGTATACTTAATTAGAAATGTAAATGAATCTAAAACATTTCTGTCAAAATTCATAATTATAACTCCTCCACCTAAAATTCAGGTAAACTATTGATTAAATCAACCGTTTGAATAGATACGTTGATGATTATCAACAGCAAATTGAAGAAGTACATTTCATCATCACTATAATCATTTTGGTCATCTGTAATTCCTGATTTTTTATCAGTTTTGACTTGATACTGTTCTATTATCCATTCAGTAGCAAAGCGTTCATTCATAACATATTCATACGCATTTTCAATAGTTTACATGCCCCCTGCCGGAATCGAACCAGCAACTACTCCTTAGGAGGGAGTTGTTATATCCATTGAACTAAGGGAGCTAGATAAAAACTCTGCTAAATAAGCAGAGTTTTTTAGTCGAATTAACGACGGATTTCTTTGATACGAGCTGCTTTACCTTGAAGAGCACGCAAGTAGTACAATTTCGCACGACGTACTTTACCGTAACGAACAACTTCGATTTTTTCAACACGTGGAGTGTGGATTGGGAAGATACGCTCAACACCTACACCGTTAGAGATTTTACGAACTGTGTAGTTTTCTGAGATACCAGCACCTTTACGTGCGATAACAACACCTTCAAAAATCTGGATACGTTCACGGTTACCTTCGACAACTTTCGCGTGTACACGAACAGTGTCACCAGGACGGAATGATGGGATATCTGTACGAAGTTGACCTTCAGTCAAGCTTTGGATTAATGGATTCATTTTATTCTCCTATCTTTGTCAATCTTGAGGAATCTTCCTCAGCGGATAAACTGTATTTTTGTGCGTCCATTACACACAAGATACAGTTTACCAAATTTCCACAAAAAAGTAAAGAAATTTATAGCAGAATTCCTAAAAAAATCGCAATCAAACCACCTAGGTAGGTCAAAGCCAGGTAAGAATAAAAGACCTTCTTATCACTTAACAGTCTTTGAAGTTCGTCATTCAAGGTCGAAAAAGTTGTCAAACCTCCGCAAAATCCTGTTGCTAGAATAGCATAGACTTCCTTGGACTCCACATGATTGTAAAATAATCCAATCAAAAAACAACCCAAAAGATTGGCTATGAGCGTTCCGAGTGGCAATTTAGAAGCTTGATTATAGCGGGAAAAGAAATAGCGCACTAAAGCTCCGAAACCACAAGCAATTGCAAGATAGACGATTACCATTTTTTCCTCCCCAAATAGTAAGCCAAGAGCAGGCCTCCACCCACGCTTAAAATGAGATACAAGACTAGGCTAAGATAACGCCCTGTATCAAGCAGTTTCACAGCATCAAGCATTAGACTAGAAAAGGTTGTTAAACCTCCGCAAAAACCTGTACCTAGTGCTAAAACCAAGCCCTTACTAGTTCCCTTATAGACCAGATAGCCCTTGACAAGATAAACCAAGCAGAAAATACCCAGATAGTTGACAAAGAGAGTGCCCAAGGGGAAATCTGGGCTGGCTGGTAACCAAGTGGAAACTAGGTAGCGGACAAGTCCGCCCAACATAGCAGCTAGAAAAATCCCTAGCGGATAAAATTGTTCTTTTTTCATTTGATATTTTGATCCTGATAATCACGCGAACGTTTGAGTATGTCCGAAAAAGTCGCAACAATAGTCTCCTGATATCGCTTGTCTCCTACACGATTTCTGACCTTTTCAAAAATAATTGCTTCTCTCTTGGTATCTAAAATCGGTTTCCCTGAAGCCTTCTTATAGGCAACTACACCCTCAACCAAATGCATTCGTTCTTCTAGAAGTTTAACAATTTGATCGTCGATTTGGTCAATTTCTTGACGAATAATATCTAAATCCATACAGCCTCCTCCTTTATTTGAATTATTGTATCAAAAAGCTATCAAATAGGCTAGTAAAATCCCAACTCATGATAAGAAAAATGCACTGATTGATCACATCAGCGCACGTTTATGCTTATCCTACTTTAGCAGCCAATTCTTCTGCGAATTGTTCCAAGCGCTCAATATCTTCTTCCTCGGCAGAAAGATCAACTTTAACACACTCTGAACCTTTTTCTGCTCCTGTTGACACAAAGACACGGTCAAAGTCATCAACAGCCTTACAGAATTCATCGTAGAAGGTATCTCCTGAGCCGACCACTCCATAGATTTTGCCATTCAAGTTGAGGTCTGCTAGGTCTTCATAGAAGTCCATCATCTCATCTGGCAATTCTCCATCACCATAAGTATAGGTCGCAACGATAGCGATGTCTGCTTCCAAGAAGTCTGAAGCGTCAACAGTTGTACATTCATCAACATCGACATCCAAGCCCAAGTCACGTAATTTGTCTGCTACAATATCTGCAATTTCTTCGGTATTACCGGTCATACTGGCAAATACAATTTTTGCTAATGCCATATCGTCCTCCTCAATTTATCTTTCTCCATTATATCACATCTTTTTCATTTTAAAAATAAAAATTCTTGTGCTACAATGAAATGAGAAAGAATTGAGGTTATTTATGGACATTTGCCATCAAATTTTAGAAAAAATCAAAGAATACGACACGATTATCATTCACCGTCATATGAAACCAGACCCAGATGCCTTGGGAAGTCAAGTGGGCTTGAAAGCTCTTCTCAAACATCATTTCCCAGAAAAAACTATCAAAGCAGTTGGTTTTGATGAACCAACTCTTACTTGGATGGCTGAAATGGATCTCGTTGAAGATCGTGCCTATCAAGGGGCACTTGTCATCGTCTGTGATACGGCTAATACTGCTCGTATCGATGATAAACGCTATAGTCAAGGTGATTTTCTCATTAAAATTGACCACCATCCAAATGATGATGTATATGGTGACCTATCTTGGGTGGATACTAGTTCAAGTAGCGCTAGTGAGATGATTACCCTATTTGCCCAAACAACTCAACTGGCCTTGTCAGATCGCGCTGCTGAATTACTCTTTGCAGGAATTGTTGGTGATACAGGTCGCTTCCTCTACCCTTCTACCACTGCACGGACTCTTCGTCTGGCTGCCTATCTAAGAGAACAGAACTTTGACTTTGCGGCTCTCACTCGCAAAATGGACACTATGAGTTACAAAATTGCTAAACTTCAAGGATACATCTACGACCATCTGGAAGTGGATGAAAATGGTGCAGCTCGCGTTATCCTGAGTCAAGAAGTCTTGAAACAATTCAATGTTACCGATGCTGAAACTGCAGCTATTGTCGGTGCACCTGGACGTATTGACAGTGTGAGTCTCTGGGGAATTTTTGTAGAACAGGCTAATGGCCACTACCGCGTTCGCTTACGCAGTAAAATCCATCCTATCAATGAAATCGCCAAGGAACATGATGGTGGAGGTCACCCTCTAGCAAGTGGTGCTAATTCCTATAGCCTAGAAGAAAACGAAATCATCTACCAAAAGTTAAAAAACTTGCTTAAAAACTAATAAAATACTTGCCAAACTTTTCAGAATCTGATAGACTAGTATGGTAACAATCTATGGCTCGCAAAGAGACCATGGCAGAAAGGAAATATTGCAAAATGAAAAAAGATATCCATCCAGAATATCGCCCAGTTGTCTTCATGGACACAACTACTGGTTACCAATTCCTTAGCGGTTCAACAAAGCGCTCTAACGAAACAGTTGAGTTCGAAGGCGAAACTTACCCATTGATCCGTGTGGAAATTTCATCAGACTCACACCCATTCTACACTGGACGTCAAAAGTTCACTCAAGCAGATGGACGCGTGGATCGTTTCAACAAAAAATACGGTCTCAAATAATGATAAAAAGACAGCTTCGGCTGTTCTTTTTTGTTTCTTGAAATTAACTGCTGTTTTCATGTTCCAACCTCAAAAAAACTTTGCACTCTAGCTAGCCACGAGATGGTTTCTAGAGTACAAAGTTTTTTTATTAGACTTCCTGCGAAACTAGAATTCTAGTTCACAGTTGATAATTCCAGCAATCAAATTCATTCGTAATCCAAATCGTTTACGTCGATTTCGTTAGGTTGTTGAAAACATTTTAAACGTTTTTACTTTGGCCAAAATATTCTCAACCTTGATTCTCTCTTTAGATAGCACATGATTATAGGATTTATCTTCAAGAGTTAGTGGCTTAAGTTTGCTTGATTTCCTCGGAATTTGCGCTTGTGAATACATCTTCATGATCCCTTGATAACCACTGTCTGCTAAGATTTTACCAGCTTGTCCGATATTTCTGCGACTCATTTTGAACAACTTCATATCATGGCAATAGTTCACTGCAATATCCAAAGAAACAATTCTCCCTTGGCTTGTGACAATCGCCTGAGCCTTCATAGCATGACATTTCTTTTTACCAGAATAATTGGCTAGTTGGTTTTTTAGGACGATTGATTTTTACCTCTGTTGTATCCTCAGCACTAAGATGAGTTTTTGAAATCGTAAAGCCACTTTGAATAAGAGTTGCTTTCGTGAATGCCAAAATCAGCCGTAATTTGTTCATAAGTGCGGTATTCTCGCATGTATTGAAGAGTAGCCATGAGGAAGTCTTCTAGGCTTAACTTAGGGGTTCGTCCACCTTTTGCGTATTTAAGTTGATAAACTGTTTTTAACACAGCTAACATCTCTTCAAAAGTAGTGCGCTGAACACCAACAAGGTGCTTAAATCGTGCATCAGTTAATTGTTTACTTACTTCATAATTCATAGTTTTATTGTATCATATTTTGTTTCGCAGGAAGTCTACTTTTATTTTCCACTGCCAAGCACAATTCTTAGATTCTCTCAGAAAAAGATTAGACTTTTAATCTCAAAATTGATAAAATAAAAAGGAAAATAATTGTAAAAGGAAACTATAAATCACCATGATGAACATGCAAAAATTGAACATACTGTTTTTAATTTTTGTAAACATCAAAAAGGTTGGTTTAAAAGGATTTTAAGCCCTTAAGATTTTTTATCCAACACTACTATTCACGCATCCAAGACAAAATCTTGGCAAAAAATACAGTAGCAAAGAGTACACCAAACTACCACTCATTATGGGCGGTAGTTTTCTTTTTGTCTAGAATAGAGATAAAAAGATAGGTGGTAGCCTTATGCGTTACGGTTATGTTCGAGTATCTACAAGAGAACAAAATATTGATAGGCAATTTTCAGCCTTAGTAGAAAATAAATTATCAAAAGAGAATATTTTTATTGATTACGTTTCAGGAAAAGATTTTGACAGAATAGAATATCAAAAATTATTAACTACCTTGAAAGAGAATGATGAATTGGTTATTAAATCAATTGATAGATTGGGAAGAAACTATGATGAAATTTTAGAACAATGGCAAGCAATTACTAAGAAAAAGAAAGTAAATATAACTGTTTTAGATTTCCCCTTATTAAACACAAAGAATAGCAATGATAATATCACAGGAAAACTAATCTCCGATATCGTTTTACAAGTTCTGTCTTATGTGGCACAGTTTGAAAGAGAACAAATCAAACAAAGACAAATGGAAGGAATACGAGAGGCAAAGAAAAAAGGGAAGAAATTCGGTAGACCAAAATTGGTTGTCCCAAATAATCTCCCTAATGTGATAGCTCAATATAAGAAAAAAGAAATAACCTTACGAGAAGGTGCAGACATCTTAGGAGTATCAAAAAGCACCTTTCATAATTGGATAAAAAATTCATAGTTCTTGTCAAAAAACCTAGGATTTTTTGGACAGGAAATACATTCTCTTTTAGAACCGTTTTCGTTAGAAAAAATGTTCTAAAATCAAGCATTTTGACCGATTATTATTACACTTCAATTTTATCAAGTTTGTCCAAAAAAGTCTAGGTTTTAGGACAGAGACCATTTATTTAATAATTTTTGTTTTAGGAGTTCTTTGATAATGAAAAAATAATTTTATTAACTACTTATCTTCATGCACAATAATTTAATTTTTACAAATACAAATAGTAACTAACGGAGAATTTTATATGAATCGCAAAATAGTTTTAATTTCACTACTTCTTTCAGGATGCATTCTGACTGCATGTACTCATACTAAGTCTCAAAGTAATCAAGAAGAAAAACAAATAGAACAAGTATCTTCAAAAAGCAAAAGTACTGAATTTGCTGAATACTTATCAAAAAATGAAACCATTATCTATGATATAGAAAACTCTAAATCAACCTCAAAAGAAACTAGAATCCAATTTTTATTAGTTGCCAAAAATAACACAATTACAGCATTTGATTTACGCGGAAGTAAAAATAGCGAACATTTAACATTAGGCGATGTTAGTAAATTATCTGACAAGGAAGTTATTGAGAAAGCGAAAGAACTTCATAAGCAAAACATAAAAACTTATTATGATAACCTCGTCAATTATTATAAGGAGGATTTAGAACTTACACAAAAGGAACTAGATGAATATAAAGCAAAACTAGACAAATATCCTGAAGGGTCAGTTGGAATAGCAAATGGTTCAGCTGAGGAACATGAGCAACGAATTGAACGACATAAAAAAACTATACAGGCATTAGAAAATTCCAATGAACTCGCAGAATTATCCAAACCAAGTAGCGGCTCGTACTCTATCAAGTTAAAAACAGATGGTAGCGGAAATCAGACTGCTTATGAATTTTTAAAATATACTGGAACAATATTCGATAAGCAAAATAAGGAAATTGATATTTCAAATCCACTAAAAAATTACTTCCCTACAACAGAAGACAATGGTTTTAGTCTTTCTCTATTTTATGCTATGGATATCTACGATTCGACTTTTAATATTGGGGTAAATAAAGACCATGAAAATGCAATTGCAATTCGAACCAATAAAAATACACTATACACGCTTGATAATCCTAAAACAAACTTAAAGAATATTACCGTTGATAAAAAGTAATAAATTAGATATACTGCTCGTCTTTAAAAAATGCCCTAAACAAATAAAAAGACAAGTAATAATATTTTAAAACAAGCATTAGGAGGGTGAATTTAGTATGGGGATAATTAAAAAATATAGTCCTGAAATTTCATTATTTTTATCAGTTTGTATTGCATTATTCATACCTTTTATATCTTCTAAAACATCTTTACCTCTTGGTATCATTAACAATGATATTCCTTCGAACATGGTGCAACAAATCATAGTTATGATTAAAGCAGAATACGTTTTTGCATATTTTGCATTTATCATCTCTATATTAGTTTTAAGATTCTTTCCACTAAAATTAGATATTAGACCATTTATTTTAGCCGGATTAATCTTTGTAGTCAGACAATTTTTGACAGGAATGCAAAATGAAACAAGTATTGGATTACATATAGAAAGTAAGGCTGGTCCAGCTTATTACTTATTAGTTTTAGGAATTTTGAGCTATGTGATAACTAGCATTAAAAATTCCAAAAATAAACTCTTTTATATATTACCCATTGTTTTACTCATTGAACCGACTTTTGATTTAATTACTTCATCAATTAGCCTAGGAATTTACTCATTAGCTGAATTATTAAAACTAATAATCCCCCCTCTTATTATTATTATTTATATTATATCTGCGGGGTCGAGAGCTGAGGAAATAGAGGCAGATTTAATAACCAAAGAACATGGAAAAGAGAAGCACTATAAAAGAATAAAATAAACATATGAAAAAATTATTTCTATTCAGTATTAATATTTTAGCTATCTCTATTTTAACGGCTTGCCAACATCAGAGTGAAAGCATTTCCTCAGCAAGTTCTGAAGCAATTGCTTCAAGTACTAGTTCAACTTCTTCTACATCGGAAGAAAATAAATCTGTAACAAATCCAATATCAGGAGAAACAACACCTTCACAAGAAATTAAAGGAATGGATATTACTGCAATTCAAAATGGAGATTTTTCTAGCATATCAGGAACGTGGAAAAATCGTACAGGTATTGAATTTACCTTTGACAAAAATGGTTTAGTAAGTGATTATTCACAGATTTCAATTGAACATGCTAAAGAAATTGACCACTATCTCAAGGCAAGTTCTGTTTCTAAAGATGGAGGTGCTGGTGCAGCTATTGCCTTTTTACCAGCAGGAATCCCTATAACCATGTCCGTCACCTCTTCTTCAGATAATGGCTATACCGATTCGTCTGATATCACACAAGACCGCTTATGGTTTGGACACCAACTTATCAATGGTAGTACTGAGGGATTTTTCTATAAAGTAAAATAATTAACCTAACCACAGAATCGAATATTTTCGGTTCTTTTTGATAAGGAGAAAATCATGGATTTTACAGAATATTTATATAAAAATATTGGAGAACGTATTAGACTGGATAGAGAAAAGAAAAATCTTAATTTTACAAATTATTCTACTCATATCTCTCAACGCACATATGATAAGATTGTAAAAGAAACAGGTAATACAAGAACTGATCCAATAACTGGAATAACAAGAGGGAATATTAGTCAAATAGAAAAAGGTAATACTTGTGATTGTACTAGAAGTTTTTTAACATACAATCAGATCAATGCATTAACTGCTACCCTAGATTGTAATCAAGATGAATTACTTTTAGGAAATAACGAACAGAAACAAGAAATCATAAAAATTTTACTCTTAGGGTGTCTGCTAAATAAAAAAGAGGTTAAGATTAACTCTGTTTCATCTGAAAAATGGCGAGATTTATATCACAAATCTCAATCTCTCGATATCAAACCTAATAAAGAAACTGAACGCTTAGGGAATATAATATTAAAATTTCTACTAACCTATCCTGATTTCCAAAAGCACTTCATAGATTCCGTCTTTTATTATTCAGATTACTATCCTGATGAACAATACAGTTATTATTTTAACCATAAATTACAAACTGAATATGCCAGATACTTGGAAAAAGTCAGTTCCCAACTTCAAACGTGGTACACTACTGATTTAGGGAATATTACTTCTGTTCTACTTCGTAAACCTGAAAATATCATCTATATATTCGAAGCACTCGAACATACTATATATAAAATAATTGATTTAATTTTTGATAAATTTTTAGAAACATTTAACAATAGCTTGAATACCAGAGGTAAAAATAATACTCCTAGCAAAATAATAGACTATTTAAGTTCGGATTCTCTTCTAAATATTCTATTGGAAGATGATATATACTATCTTTTAGTAAATGAGCTAAAAAAAGAACAAATCGATAAAACTAATAGTCTCTTTCATATTCAATTTTTACAGTTACTCCAGTATCAAAATTTATTCTTTGAAAAAATATATAATAAATATGAGGATACTAGTGAGAACTATGATGCATTTAAACTCTATTCAGACTTAACTAAAATTATCAAATTTTATGAAAAAACAAAAGATAAACATCTAACTCTCTACATAAATGATTTTATAGATAATCAAGACTATTAGTCAAAATTACAGGCCTTGCTACTAAAATAGTGAGGCTTTTTTGTGTCGTACCATATATGTTTTCTTCTAATGTATACAAATTTCTCTCTAAATTTCATTCTAGTGTATACAAAGTCGTTGGTAAATCAAAATATAATAGATAATGTGAGGGACAAAAAGGTACCTAGTTCACTCCACAAAAATTTTTTACTAGAAATCAGCAAATCCTAGGTATGCTGATTATGGAGGAATAGCACATGAGTGCATTCAAATACAAGAATCCAGTTTATGGATATAACGTAGCCCTTTTCCATGAGATATTTGGAGAAAATCCTATCTTTAGTTCATTGTCCGCTGAAGAAGAAATTAAGTGGGTCTATAAGGACAATAAGAGGACTGACGAAGTAGATGGATTTAGCCGATATTTCATTATTCCTGGTCAGAATCCTTTTCTTGTCAAATTCCCAACTTCTCAAGAAATTGAACAATTTTCAGAAGTTGAGTTAGTCAATCCTGTTGCTTGCAAAGTGAAAAACAATGTTTATTTTAAAGCCGAATCGGTAAAAATTATTAAAGAAGGAGGTAAGTAATCAATGGTATTTCCGTTTATTCAACCAGAAAATAAACGGGAGTTTGTAGTGGATACTGAATATCTAGTTCAGTGTTTAGAAATAGGGTTGGGGAACAGCTCTATTTCTTCAACTACAAATTCATTCCAGTTTATCTATGGCGACAATTATTTAGACTTTGTCCCGCGCTATCCTTGTGCGTACATTTTGGATAACAATCTATACCAACAGATTTTTCAAATTCTATCTACAAGTGCTTACCCTATGTTGACATTTCTTAAACAACCATCGGCCTATATTGTCAAACGTGATGGTGTAAGTATTAACACTAGTCGTGCTTTTCGGTTTCCATTCTTTAGGGGAATACCTGAGAGATTGACGTATCAAAAGCTATCTGATGTCAGCGTTCAAAACGAAAGTTTTGAACTCATGAAAAATTATCGAATTGATTTCAATCGCATCGTTCATTGCTTGATTGCTGGTTCTTCTGGTTCTGGAAAGAGCTACGCTTTGACCTATCTAATCTCTGTTATTAATCAATTTGCTCATATAACGGTGGTTGACCCTAAATGTGATTCTATCTCTCGCTACTGCTTAAAACAGAACATACCTGTTCTTTATCAAGAGAAAGACTTCTCATCTGATGAATTTGTTTCCAAGGTAAACAGCTTGCTAAAAGTGGAACTAGATACTATCTATCAAAGACAATCGAAGCTTCTTGAAAATCCTTCTAAAAAATTTCAACACCGTTGTCTTGTGATTGATGAATTGCTTGCTTTAACATCTTTGACTTCTAAAAATGTCAAAGATACCTTTTTTGCACTATTATCCAATATTGCACTACTTGGACGAGCAACATCTGTCCACCTAATCCTAGTGAGCCAGCGGATGGATACAAACGCTTTACCTATTGCCGTTAGAGAGCAGTGTAATTTCTTGATACAACTTGGTTTAATCAACAGAAAAACGACAACGTTTTTATTCCCAGACTTGGATTCAGAGACAGGAATTGTCATTCCTAACGGAAAAGGAACTGGTATTGTTCAAGTCATTGATGGTATAACACCACCTAATGTCATGCCGTTACTCGTACCAACTTTTAAAGGAGATAATTTATGAAAAATTTTTATAAAAAAATAATAAGACAAACCACTGTAATTACCGATAAACTCTATTACTTACTGCCTTTAGAATTATTTTTAGGCCTTCTATGGGGGTTATTCCTAGCAGGTATATGGTTTATTAACCAAGTTAGTACTATTGTCTCTTGGGACGCTTGGGGACAAATTCGGAATAATTTTCAAATAGGGCAATCTTTGCTATTTCAAACAATCACTATCGTCATGATTATCTATCTTTTAGCTCATACCATTCTTTGTATCGTATGGATAAAAGAAGATAAGTTTCTGAACTTTATCCGTACAATAAATCTATTAAAGATAATTCGAAAACAGATGAAAACGAAAGCCAGTGAAAGCGATAGTGAGGTTGTAAAAGAGTACAAATCTATTGTTAAATCTATCAGATGTATCATAACTAGTGACTATATCCTTGTTATAATACTACAGGCAAAAAATTCAGATGTTGATACAATTTTACAAAAAAAATTACCTTTTTTGTACGACTATCTGATAAGAGTCTATCGTAAAATATATATATTCTCTCCCACAGATAGTACTTCACTTAATCATATAATACAAGGGACGAGAAAGCATAATTGATTTGTATACCAGCGGAGCTTGCCGTAAGGCAAGAGCTCCGAGCTGGTTTTATGTTCCAATTTAGTCAGGACAGAACTATACTACTTCTGGGCTTGTTATTGAAGTAGTATAATGTTGTTCCATTGTTCCAAAAAAGAAAGGAGTTTTAAATGGTAAAAGCACGCAATGTCATGTTTGTTCAACAGATTGAGTATTTCCAACCTTCAAATTTACAAGATATCATCGAGTATATGACGAACATTCTAAAACCGCTTCGTTTTGCGGGAATATTGCATGATAAGGATATTGGGCAAGATGGAAACCTTGTCGCACCACATATACACCTTGTTTTACAGTTTGAAAGTGCTAGAAGTTTAAACAATCTTGCTAAGTTGACTAAACAACCAATACAGTGTTTTGAGCAGTGGAGGGGTTCAGTTAACAATGCTTATTCATATCTCGTTCATCACACGGAGTCTAATCAAGATAAATACCAATATTCTCCCAAAGAAGTTATTGCGAATTTTGACTATTTACTCCTATTAGACACTATCGAAAGAAATGTAACCAAACGATATGAAATAAATGACACTATGATTATAGATAATCTACTGGATCTACTTTATACTGGTAATATTACAAAGTCAGAAATTGAACAACGACTTACTGGTTCACAATATGCCAAAGCAAGGCAAAAAATAGAAACCGTCTATTTAAAACGACTAGAAACACAAGCCGAACTATGGCGACAAGAAATGATTGACAGGAATGAAATTATTACGATTATTTGGCTTTTTGGAAAAGCGGGAACAGGGAAGACTCGTCTAGCACGTCAATACGCAGAACAGTATGACCTTAACTATTTTATTACGGGCTCAATCCGTGACCCTTTTCAACAATACAATTTAGAACACGTGATTATCTTAGACGAATTACGCCCCCATCAATTTGACTACTCAGACTTACTCAAAATGTTTGACCCTTACAATGTTAAAGCGATGGCAAGTAGTCGTTATTTTGATAAGCCGTTACTAGCTAATATTTATATCATCACTAGCCCCTACTCTCCCTATGATTTCTTTTTAGAATTAACTAAGAAAAGAAAAACAAGTCATATCGATTCTTGGGGCCAGCTAATGAGAAGATTATCCTTAGTAGTCGAAGTCAAAAAAGAGCATCTGCAATTTTACAAGTACGAACCAATGGACCAGATGTTTTATATAGACCATGGCAATAAATTACCAAACCCTTTTAAAATCAGACTGATAGAGAAGAAACTATTCAAGACAAATCGTACCAGTTATTTTTAGAATTGAATAAGAAAAAGGAAAGGAATGAATAAATGCAAGAAATTCAAACAGTTACCTACATAGATATCACAAAACAAGGATATCCAGAAGGCACAGCTAGACGTGTTATACGAGAGGGTAAAAAATTACTTGTCGAAAGAGGTTTTCAACTTTATAAAAACAAAAGGATTGGAAGAATACCAAAGACTATTGCCGAAGAAATTCTTGGATTCAAAATCATCTCAAAAAATGATATAATAGATACTGTACTCTTCGCTACTGACATAGAAAGAGGAAAATAATATGTCAGTTATCAAAGGATACAAGGGAAAATGGAAAGTAGATATTACCGATGGCATAGACCCATTGACTGGTAAAATCAAACGGCATAGAAAGTCAGGATTTACCACTCGTAAAGAAGCTGTTCAATATGAAGCAGATTATCGATTAAACAAACTTCACCAAGTTCATATTAAAGATAAAATATCTGTTTCTCACCTTTACTCTTTAGTTCAACAAGAAGATGAACTCCGTGGGAATAAACGTGGTACCATTGATACACAGATATCCTATTATAACCAATATGTCTCTAAGTTTTTTGAGCATGCAGATATGTCTGCCATTACTATCCATGAAGTAAAAAAATTTAGAGATTGGTTGGTCAAACAACCAAGTGTCAAAGGAGGAACACTATCAAGCACGACCGTTAATCAGCTAATGATTTTTCTACATAAAATGTTTGATGTTGCTATCGCTAATCGTCTTAGACAAGATAATCCATGCAATGGACTAAGAAAACTGCCTGATAAACACAAGGAGATGTCTTATTTCACTCCTGAAGAATTCAAGCTATTTGATTCTCTGTTCACAGAAGATGAATATATGTTTCAGCTATTTTATCGAGTGCTGATGTTTACAGGCGTTCGTGTTGGCGAAGCATTGGCCTTAACTTGGAAACAGATTAATTTATCAGAGGGTTATATCGATATTAAGTATTCTGCTTACTTTCGTAATAACAAGGTCCATATCGGAACGGTAAAAACTACTCAATCCAATCGTCGAATTTATATTCATAAAGCATTCGTTCAAGAACTAACGGAATGGAAAGAAAAACAAGCTCACCTATTAGTAGAGTTTACGGACAATACAGAAGACTTACAAATCTTTCAAGACAGTCCTTTACAACTAACTGCTCCAATGGTTTCTAATCAAAAGATTAAATTGAAAAAAAGAATGCCTGCATCATTAAAAATGATTCGTAATCACGATTTCCGACACTCACATGCAGCATTTCTAGTTTCAAAAGGACTCAGAAATGGTGAAGGAAAAGATTATATATTTTTTACACTTATGAAACGACTTGGACACAGTAGTATTAATACAACAATCAACATCTACTCTCACCTATTCCCAACTCAACAAAAAGAAGTCGCCAATGCTTTTGACAACTTTTAGGGCAAAAAATGGCAAAAAATTTATTAAAAAGGCTCAAAGCCTTGAAATGAAAGGAATCTTAAAAATCTTATGATGAACATGCAAAACATGATGCGCCAAGCACAAAAACTTCAAAAACAAATGGAACAAAGCCAAGCTGAACTTGCTGCTATGCAATTTGTTGGCAAATCTGCTCAAGACCTTGTCCAAGCGACCTTAACTGGTGACAAAAAAGTTGTCAGCATTGACTTCAATCCAGCTGTCGTTGACCCTGAAGACCTTGAAACTCTTTCTGATATGACTGTTCAAGCCATCAACTCTGCTCTTGAACAAATCGATGAAACTACCAAGAAAAAATTGGGTGCTTTCGCTGGAAAATTGCCATTCTAAGCATAAGAAAAACAAGCATTCAAGAGAATACTTGCCTATCATGGGAGGAACAACTGTTCCTCTTTTTGATTACTAAAAATTAAAGAATTCTATTGCCTGTTTAAACAGTAAATCCGTGTACTCTGGGTCTTCTTGGGCAATGGTAACTTGCTCTTGAACCATTTCCAAGTCATCAGTTATCATGCCATCAGCTCCTAGCTGAACAGATTTATCAAAGGACTCTGAACTATTGATGGTCCACACGTACAATTTCTGATCGGTATTCCAAAGCTTGTTGACAAAATTTTCATCTAAAGTTGAATACTCCATGGTATAACCTGTAGCCTTGGTTCTTGGAAAGATACTATTGTAAGGTAGGATGAAATAGACTGGAATTTGTGAATCGTAGGCTAAAACCTGGTCAATCACATGGTAGTCCAAAGATTGCATTTGGTGACCATTCTGCTTAATGATGGCTCCATATTTTTCCATAAAGCGTTTCATCATATCTGGACTATCTTTTCGACTGGTTTTAATCTCAATAAGGAGTTTTTGATGCAATTCATTGGCTTTATTGAGATAGTCATCAAAACTAGACACTTTGCTATGATAACCATTTTCTGAAATATCGAGTTTGGTCAATTCCTCCAAGGTTAAATCCTGAGGTTTGGCATTGACTCCTGTCAGATTCTTGATATTGGCATCATGCATCATGACAAACTGGCCATCTTTTGTTTCCTGAACATCTGTCTCAACGAAATCTGGAGATAACTGAGCGGTTTTTTCTAGTGATTGGACGGTATTTTGCACACCATTCTTATTAGATACTCCCCTGTGAGAAATGATTAAAGGTTTATGTGAAACTGGAGCTTCTAAATAAACATAACCCTCAAGAGCGAAAAAGATACAAGCACAGCCCATCACTCCCCATCTCATCCAGTGGTCTTTCTTTCTCCTTGGTGTGATTTCTAGTTCCTCCCCTGTCAAAAAGGAAACAAACTTAATGAGAAAGTAAGTCAAGGCCATATAATGGAAATTCTTAATCAAGACAAAGTTGATAATTCCCAGCACAAGAGATTCCTTATGGGTCACTCCATCCATCAGTGCCTGACTTGCTAAGATTGGAATCAAGAGAAGAATGAAAAATAGATACGTTTTGACGATAATCCAAAGCAAGTTCCAAATATAAAACCAGGATTGCTTTTTGGTCTTCTCTAGACTGTATTTGACTGCCTCTTTGACTGTTTTCTTCTCAAACAGAAGTTGAGGTAGAGCAAACATCAACCGTACTGAAATATAAAACAGAAGTAAAGCCAGAATAGTAACAATCAAACCAACCAACCAGTACTTATCTTCTACATAGGTTACTATAAATTCCGGAATGACGATTTTATTGAGGTAATAAATCTTTAAAATCTTTCGAATCAATGGAAAGAGCATCATGACATAAAAGAAAATAAAGGCCATTTTGGAAATCGTCACTTGCTTCATAAACAAGAAACTTTGACGAAAGACCTTACGACTGTACTCCAGCAAAGTTCTCTTTTCATGATAGAGGAGGTGCCGGGCTCCGATAAAGAGAAGTCCTAGCTGGTAATAGGCAATCAGTAAATTAACGATTACCAGAACAAATAAAGCAAGACTAACAAATGGCGAACCCTTTATAATAGCAAAAATATTGTTGTAGGAAAGAAAGAGATAACCTGTCTGTCGGAGTAACAGTCCAGCAATCCAAGAATTAAGTGGTAACCAGACAAACTCAATCATCATGAATATCAAGAAAAAGAGGAAGAGAATTTTATCTAGATTAAAGTAGATTTTCCTAAAACCTAGATTTTTAGGTTTTTCAGGTTTCATAGGCACTCCTAGTCAAATAATTGAGACAAGTCCAAGCCACCAAAAGGATTGTTTGATAGGCTACTTTCTGTCTCTAACAATTCTCTAGCTTGATCTGACTCTAAGAAGGACTCGTAAACACGCGCCGTCATTCGAGCATCCTCCAAGCTATTATGGGACTGTCCTTGAAATCCGAGAAATGAGGCAACAGTTTGCAATTTGAGATTGGCAATACCATGTAAATCTGAACTACGGCGTTCAAAGGCTTCATCATATAGATCCACCTTGTACTGCTGGCTGTAGTCTAAACCATGCTCTGCTAGAATAGGCAAATCACTTTTAGCAGCATTGTAGCCTACCATAGGCAAAGAACCAACAAACTCTTGAAATTCTGCTATAACTTTCTCTACTGGTGGAGCATCTTTTAAGGTCTCAGCTGTAATTCCAGTCAATCCATTGATAAAGCTTTTTAGAGGAACTCTGGTATGGACATAGGAATCATAGGCATCTATTTCCTGACCATTTCTAAAACGCACTGCCGATACTTGAATCAGGTGTGTTTGCCCTTCGTGCTGATTAAATTCTAAGTCAAAAGCAATGTACTCTTCTAATCGTTCCATTCTTTACCTCTCCTATACTGTTATTTTAATTGAGCAACTATACTATTTAGAAACAAAAGAAGCCATCAGGTTAGCATGTAACCTAAACAGCTCCTTGATTATCCTCCAAATAAACGAGCAAAAAAGCCTTTCTTAGTGGATTGGACTTCTTCTTTTGCTTGGTCCAGCTCTAGCTTAAGATTTTCTTGATCCTTCATGGCTTGAAGGGTCAATTGTTGCTGCTGATCCAGTTGTTTATCTTTCTCAGCAATCTGACGGTCTTTGATACGCATCTGCTCGTCTTTTTCTGATAACTGACGATCCTTGGCTTTTAATTGTTCATAGAGACGAAGAATTTCTGCATTCTTTTCGTCCACTAGAATCTCCATCAGTTCACGCTGCTTGACATCTTCACTGACAGGTTCATCTTCAAAAATCGTTTTTTTATAGATTTCTTCTAGCTTAATCAAGCCACTTCTGGTAACGACTGTTACCCCTTTATCGTTTTTATCTGTGTCTTCTTCTGGTAATTCTTTGACACGGTTATTGATTGCTTGGCGAGATAATCCTAAGACCTCTGCAATCTCACTGACGGTCATTTCAATACTCATAATATCCTCTGAAACGTTTTCTAGCTTTTCTTTACTTAAATCTTATCATAAGCTAGAAAAACTGTCAAATTTTCGCTTAATTTAAGGCCTTCAAAAAGGCTAGTAAGACTTGGGCAGAGCGACATCCAGCTTCGATAATAAACTCATCAAAAGAGATGTTTGCTTCATGGTTGGCATTGTCACTCATAGCACGGATGACTAAGACTGGAAGATTAAGGGCATGCGCTGCCTGAGCAATAGCTGCCCCCTCCATCTCAACGGCTAAAACTTCTGGGAAATGAGACTTAATCGCTTCTATCTTGTCATTTCCTGCAACAAAACTATCTCCTGTAGCAATTAAACCAAGGTGCCATTTTTGCTCCAATTGAGATAAACTCTCTTGAATTTTGGCAACAAAGGTTTTGTCTGATTCGAAATAAAGCGGTTGTTGCGCCATTTGTCCATAAGCATAACCAAAAGCTGTGACATCCACATCATGATAGGCTAATTTGTCAGCAATCACGACATCCCCAACAGCAATACCTTCTGCTACTGCCCCAGCTGAGCCTGTATTGATAAGAGCATCCACTTGGAAATGATCAGCCAAAACCGCCACACTCATAGCAGACATGACCTTACCAATTCCACTTTCTACAAGAACGACTTCATGAGAGGCAATGCTTCCTGTGTGATAGGTATTCCCTAAAACAACTTGCTCTTGGGCATTTTCTAGATGCTGGACCAGATAAGCCAGTTCTTCTGGCATAGCCGCAATAATTCCTATTTTCATTTTAATTCCTTTTCTATTATAAAAGTTTCATTGCTAAGACAAGCAAAATCAAGAGAAAGATGACTGCGAATAAGATTTTATTCAACTTAGAATTGAAGACATTTCTCTTAGTATTTTCAATGCGACGGCTTTTATGAATAGACGGTTCGACCTGAATCTTCAAGGTTTCCTGGCTAAAACCATGTTCCTTAGGATTGGCATAACCAAAACGGGAAGAGGAGGTTGGTAAAATCTTTGTCTCCTCATCATCTAGCAAAGGGGGACCTGAAATTTTTTCGCCTCTATTAGCTCTTTCAATCATTTCATCCGTTAATAAAGGTTTACCCATACTGACCTCCTCTATTTTTTGTGCAATTCCCAGTATTGAACAGCCATAATTGTCTTGGCATCACAAATATGACCTGATTGGATCAATTCCTTAGCTTCTTCTAGACTCACTTCAAGGACTTCCAAGGTTTCATCTTCATCCTGCGGACGTGGATTTTCCACCTTTGTTAAATCGCTTGCTAGATATAGTTTTAACTTTTCATTACAGAAGCCAATAGCTGAGTAAAAATCATACAAGAGTTCTAACTTCCCTGTATAGGCTGTTTCTTCCTCTAATTCACGAAGGGCTGCTGCGACAGGGTCAGTATTTTCTCCTACTTCCAATTTTCCAGCTGGAATTTCGTAAGAGACAGCCTCGATAGCCTTACGGTACTGCTTGACCAAGATGAGTTTTTGCTCATCTGTTACAGCTAAAACACAGACAGCTCCATTGTGGAAAATCAAATCACGTTGAGCAGTTCCCTTGCCTTCCGGTAATTCAACTTGATCTTGAACCAGTTTAAAAATTGGGCCTTGATAGATTTCTTTTCGACTAAGCGTTTTTTCTTCAAATTCCATGACAGACTCCTACTGATTATTAGGATGATGAGGAAGGCGAGTCGCATATTCATCTTTGTTGACCTGACGACCACGACCAATAGCAATAGCATCCGCTGGAACGTCTTTGGTAATAGTTGAACCCGCACCAACGAGGGAATTGTCACCTAACTCAACTGGGGCAATAATGGTTGAATTTGAACCAACAAAAACATTGTTACCGATGACTGTCTTGTATTTGTTTTTACCATCGTAGTTGACTGTAATAGTTCCTGCACCGAAATTAACGTGGCTACCCACTTCACAGTTTCCAATATAAGTCAAATGACCAGCCTTGGTATTTTCACCGATAGAAGAGCCTTTAACTTCAACAAAGTTTCCAATATGGACTTGGGAAGCTAGACTTGAACCTGGACGAATGTGAGCATAAGGACCGACTGTCACACCGTCTGCAACACTACTTTCCTCAATCATAGAATTGGTAATGACAGCTCTTGCTCCGATAGTGCTATCCACCACATAAGTTCCATTTGTCAAAACAGTCTCAGCACCAATTTTCGTTTGCCCTTTCAAGGTAACGTTGGCTTCGATTTGAACTTCGGGCGCAATCTCAACATCAATATCGATATAAGTTGCTTCTGGGTTGACAAAGCTAACTCCATTGACCATGTGTTGGTGATTGATGCGACGACGCATAACCGACTCAGCAGTCGCAAGTGCTACACGGTCATTTACTCCAAGACTCTCATCAAAATCTTTCAAAGTATAAGCGCCAACTTTTTCACCAGCTTCACGGAAAATGCCAATGACATCTGTAATATAGTATTCGCCTTGAGCGTTATTGGTATTGATATTTTTCAAAGCCTCAAACAAACGCTCGTTGTCAAAAACGTAAGTTCCTGTGTTGATTTCCTTGATTTGTTTTTCAAAATCTGTAGCATCCTTCTGCTCCACAATGCGAAGAACCTCAGCATTGTCATTACGTACAATTCGTCCATAGCCAAAAGGATTATCTGTTTCAGCAGTCAAGATAGTCGCCACATTTTTATGATTGATGTGGAAATCAATCAAGTTTTTCAAGCTTTCACCAGTGATTAAAGGAGTATCTCCTGCAATGACCAAGGTGTGACCTGACAAACCTTCTAAGATAGGCTCTGTCATCATAACCGCATGACCAGTTCCCAGCTGTTCAGATTGAGTCACAAATTCTGTCTGTCCAGCCAAGACCTGCTCAACCAATTCTGCCTTGTGTCCAACAACTGTTACTGTCTTTTCAGGTTGGATAGCTCCCACACTTCGGAAAACATGTTCCAACATGGAAATACCTGCAACCTTGTGCAACACTTTTGGCAAATCAGATTTCATGCGAGTTCCTTTACCCGCTGCTAAAATAATGGCATAATTTGACATAATCTTCTCTTTTCTCTAGAAATTCCCTTTTATTATACCATATTTCAAATCATTCCGCGCCCTTGAATGAAAAAATGCTCCAAAGTCCTTTCCTTAACCCATTTTTTGAGTATTTTTTTTGATTTTTTTTCATTTTTAAGGTAAAATTATGAGATATGAGAAAGAAAATAAATCCGCTTATTTTGTTTGGTTTTTTTGGGATTATGATTTTCATTTTAATCCTGAATCGCCCTCGTTTTGAGGACCATCCTGTAAAAACAAAGTCAAATATCGCGCAAGTAGAAACCCAAGCGCTACATAATATAGATAAACCGGTGATTGATGTTTCTGGTTGGCAACGTCCTGAGGAAATTAATTACGATACTCTCTCCCAAAACATTTCTGGAGCTATTGTTCGCGTCCATAGTGGTGCTCAAACGTCCAAAGAGAACGATGCTTCCTATGTTAATGGTGTTGATAAGGCCTTTAAAACCCATATCACAGAGTTTCAAAAACGAAATGTCCCAGTTGGTGTCTATGCCTATGTAGCTGGAAAAAATGTCCAGGAAATGGAAAAAGCTGCTGAGGTATTCTATAACGCCTCTTCGCCTTACAGTCCAAGTTACTATTGGCTAGACGTGGAAGAAAAAACCATGTCCAATATGAACGAGGGTGTTGAAGCCTTTCGAGCAAAGCTAGAATCACTGGGTGCTAAAAACATCGGAATCTACGTTGGGGTCTATTTTATGGAAGAACATAGTATTGATACAGACAAATTTACGTCTGTGTGGATTCCTTCCTATGGTTCTGACTCAGGTTTTTACGAGACAACCCCAAAAACTGATTTAGATTACGACATCCACCAGTACACGTCTAAAGGAAAAATTGCTGGCTTTGACCACGATTTGGATATAAACGTCATCTCTTCACTAAAAAATAAAGAAGAAACCTTTAGAAAACTCTTTTTAAAACCTTAAAAGCATTTGTTTATCATTTGCTTTTTCTTTTTGTGTTTGATTGTGATACAATATAGTAAGGATTTTTTGAAATAGAAATAGTTGGAGGAAACATATGCTCTCATGGTTAGCACGCCTTATTAAAGGGATTGTGATTGCTCTTGGATTTATCCTACCGGGAATTTCCGGAGGAGTTCTAGCAGCAATCTTAGGAATTTATGAACGGATGATTGGCTTTCTGGCCCATCCTTTTAAAGACTTTAAAGAAAATGTTTTGTACTTTATTCCAGTTGCCATCGGTATGCTTCTGGGAATCGGCTTATTTTCCTACCCGATTGAATACCTACTTGAAAATTATCAGGTCTTTGTCTTATGGAGCTTTGCGGGTGCCATCATTGGTACTGTTCCTAGTCTCCTCAAAGAATCAACTCGAGAATCTGACCGAGACAAGATTGATTTAGCTTGGTTCTGGATAACCTTTACCATTTCTGGATTAGGACTCTATGCCTTAAATTTTGTCGTTGGAACCTTGAGCGCCGGCTTTCTTAATTTCATCCTAGCAGGTGCACTGCTGGCTCTGGGTGTATTGGTTCCTGGCCTCAGTCCATCAAATCTACTTTTGATTTTGGGCCTCTATGCTCCTATGTTGACTGGTTTTAAAACCTTTGACCTCTTGGGAACCTTCTTCCCGATTGGAATTGGTGCAGGTGCAACTCTCATCGTTTTTTCAAAAATGATGGATTATGCCTTAAACAACTACCACTCACGCGTCTATCATTTCATCATCGGTATCGTCCTATCAAGTACTCTTTTGATCTTGATTCCAAATGCAGGAAACGCTGAAAGCATCCAATATACCGGTATTTCACTTGTTGGTTATGTCATCATCGCTTTCTTCTTTGCATTAGGAATCTGGCTTGGTATTTGGATGAGCCAATTGGAGGATAAGTATAAATAATGGCAAAAAAAGTTAAAGTAAAAAAAACATTAGTAGAACAAATCCTGTCTAAAGCAGGTATCCAACATCAAGGGATTCAAATCAATGCCCTGGAAGGAGAACTTCCGCAAGGTTATGACCGAGATCAGATTTTCAAAACCTTGGCTCTTTTGGGAGACAAGACAGGACCGATTATCGGAATTGTCCCTATCACTCAGCACTTGTCGGAAAAGAAACTAGCCAAAATTTCTGGCAATAAAAAAGTTAGCATGATTCCACAAAAGGACTTGGAAAAAACAACTGGTTACATTCATGGAGCCAATAATCCTGTCGGAATTCGTCAGAAACACAATTACTCCATTTTTATCGATAAAATCGCTCTAGACTTGGATCAAATGATTGTATCCGCTGGGGAAGTGGGGCATAGCATTATCGTCGCTCCACAAGACTTGGCTAGCTTTGTAAAGGCTGACTTTGCAGATATTTTGGAGGACAGCAAGTAATGAAACTCTACTTTGTCCGCCACGGTCGCACCGTCTGGAATCAGGAAGGACGCTTTCAAGGTGCTAGTGGCGATTCTCCCCTTCTTCCTGAATCCATTGACACCCTCAAAAAACTCGGTCAGTATCTCAAGAAAATTCCTTTTGATCAGATTTATGCAAGTGATTTACCTCGAGCAGTCAAATCTGCTGAGATTATCCAAAGTCAACTCCAGACGCCCTGTCCTTTAGAAAGTGTTCCTAACCTCCGGGAATGGCAGCTGGGGAAGTTAGAAGGTTTGAAAATCGCAACTCTAGAAGCTATTTATCCCCAACAAATCCAGGCTTTTCGTTCAAATCTTGCCAAGTTTGACACTCAAATGTTCGGAGCTGAATCCCTCTATAGCACAACCCAACGGACCATCCAATTTATCAAATCACTCAAAGATAGTCCAGCTGAGCATATTCTAATTGTCGGTCACGGCGCAAATCTTACTGCCAGTCTTCGTACTCTTCTAGGTTACAAAGATCCTCTTCTTCGTAAAGATGGCGGTCTAGCAAATGCCAGCCTGACCATCCTAGAAACCCATGATTTTGAAAAATTCACTCTTGATACATGGAATGATACTTCTTATCAATAAAGAACTTGATTTTAGCGTCAAGTTCTTTTTAGTTTTGAAAGATTATCCGTGAATTTCTTGGCTATTTATGATAAAATGGGAGTATCGCAAAAAATGACTCATCGTATTCAATTTTGAGTAAAACTAGGAGGATCCCATGTCAACAGAACATATGGAAGAACTAAATGACCAGCAGATCGTTCGCCGTGAAAAAATGGCTGCGCTCCGTGAACAAGGAATTGATCCTTTCGGAAAACGTTTTGAACGCACTGCAAATTCACAAGAATTAAAAGATAAATATGCTGACCTCGATAAGGAAGAATTACATGATAAAAACGAAACAGCTACTATCGCAGGACGCTTAGTAACTAAACGTGGTAAAGGTAAAGTAGGATTTGCCCACCTTCAAGACCGTGAAGGCCAGATTCAAATCTACGTTCGTAAGGATGCTGTCGGTGAAGAAAACTACGAAATCTTCAAAAAAGCAGACCTTGGTGACTTCCTTGGTGTCGAAGGTGAAGTGATGCGTACAGATATGGGAGAACTCTCTATCAAGGCTACTCACATCACTCACTTGTCTAAAGCACTTCGCCCACTTCCTGAGAAATTCCACGGTTTGACAGACGTTGAAACCATTTACCGTAAACGTTACCTTGACTTGATTTCTAACCGTGAAAGCTTTGAACGCTTTGTCACTCGTTCAAAAATCATCTCTGAAATTCGTCGTTACCTTGACCAAAAAGGTTTTCTTGAAGTGGAAACACCTGTTCTTCACAACGAAGCTGGTGGAGCTGCTGCCCGTCCATTTATCACTCACCACAATGCCCAAAACATTGACATGGTCCTTCGTATCGCAACTGAGCTTCACTTGAAACGCCTTATCGTTGGTGGTATGGAACGTGTCTATGAAATTGGCCGTATCTTCCGTAACGAAGGAATGGATGCTACTCATAACCCTGAGTTTACTTCTATCGAAGTATACCAAGCTTATGCAGACTTCCAAGATATCATGGACTTGACGGAAGGTATTATCCAACATGCTGCTAAAGCTGTTAAGGGTGATGGTCCAGTTAACTATCAAGGTACTGAAATCAAGATTAACGAACCATTTAAACGTGTTCACATGGTGGATGCTATCAAAGAAATTACTGGTGTCGATTTCTGGCAAGACATGACTTTCGAGGAAGCCAAAGCTATCGCTGCTGAGAAGAAAGTTCCAGTTGAGAAACACTACACTGAAGTTGGCCACATCATCAATGCCTTCTTTGAAGAGTTTGTTGAAGAAACCTTAATCCAACCTACCTTTGTCTATGGACATCCAGTAGCTGTATCTCCACTAGCTAAGAAAAATCCTGAAGACGAACGCTTTACTGACCGTTTCGAACTCTTTATCATGACTAAGGAGTACGGTAATGCCTTTACTGAGTTGAACGACCCAATCGACCAACTTAGCCGTTTTGAAGCCCAAGCAAAAGCCAAAGAACTTGGTGACGATGAAGCGACAGGCATCGACTACGACTACATTGAGGCCCTTGAATACGGTATGCCACCAACAGGTGGTTTGGGAATCGGTATCGACCGTCTCTGCATGCTCCTCACTGATACAACCACTATCCGTGATGTATTGCTCTTCCCAACAATGAAATAATACTCTTATCCTCTGGCTCTTGTCAGGGGATTTTTTGATGCAAAAAGAGATTGAGGAAACACTCAATCTCTACTTTTCACTTCTTTTGTTGCCACGTCAGCACCAAACCATTTTTGGCTAATCTCTTGGAACTTTCCTTCTTGGTGTAGTGCGATAAAGGCTTGGTTTAAAGCTTGTAGTAATCTTTTGTCAGCAGGTCTAACTCCGACCGCAAAAGATTCACTTTCAAATCCTGCTGAAAAGACATTGTAGTCATTTAATATCCCCTCAGACTGGAGGTAGTAATTAGCATACACTCGGTCAATCAACAAGGCATCAATCCGATCATTTTTCAAGTCAATCAAGGCCTCATTAAAACTCTGGTACTGATTAGCCTTCTGATCTTTGACACGATTTTTCAGTAAATCTGGCTGGGCTTCAAAGTCTAAATAACCAGAGGAACCTGCTTGGGCTCCCAAGGTCTTATCCTTCATATCCTCTACTGAACGAATCTGCTGGCTTTTCTTCGTAACCAGAACTTGCTGATTTTCCATATATGGAATGCTAAAGGCAACTTTCTCTCGGCGTTCATCAGTGGCAGAATAGCCATTCCAGATGGCATCAATGGTTCCATTTTGCAGTTCCGTCTCCTTCATATCCCAGTCAATGGGTTGAAATTGAACCTTAAAACCTAATTTTTCAGAGACAGCTTGTGCTAAGTCAATATCAAAGCCTGTATATTGGCCATTCTTTTCTTCAAAACCCATGGGTACAAAGGTATTGTCAAAACCAATAGTAATGGTCCCCTGCTCTTGATATTTATCCCAGTTATCCTGCTTTGGATCACTAGCCTTCTGAGTACAAGCTGTTAAAAAAAGAGTCAGGAGAGAAACCAATACTAAAGCAATTTTCTTATTAGTCATTGGCACCTCCTACTTGGGCTCAACCTTGAGAATCTGATCTGCGATATTTTCAGCGAATTGTAAATCGTGGGTAACCACAATCTGCGTCATCCCAAGTTCCCTATTTTGCAAGATTAGTTTTTCCACTTCCAAGCGCAATTCTGGATCCAGGGCAGAAGTCGGCTCATCATAACCTATGATTTCTGGGTCAATCATCATAGCACGCGCTAAGGCTACCCGCTGCTTTTGACCACCAGATAGTGAGAAAGGATAGGCGTCTGCATGACCAGCCAGTCCTAATTGTTCCAAAAGCCCTCGCGCCTTCTTCTCAGCCTCTTCCTGCTTTATTCCCATGGTTTTTACGGGCGATAAGGTCAAATTATCTAAAACTGATAAATGAGGGAACAGTTGAAAATCTTGGAATACAAATCCCAGTAAATTCCGCTTCTCTAGTTCATCCAGTTCTAAAGTTTCTCCATTATAAAAGATTTGTCCTGAATCAATGGTTTCAAGACCCGCAAGCATACGCAAGAGGGTTGTCTTACCTCCACCAGAAGGCCCAACGATAGCTAGGATTTGCTTTTCAGGAATTTTTAGACTGAAATTGGACAAAATTTGCTTTTCACCAAAGCCTTTATTGATATTTCGTAATTCTAACATGGCAGCCTCCTATCTATAGTAACAGTACTTCTTCTCAACTTTTTTGGCAAGAATGGTCACAATACCAATCAAAATCAAGTAAATAGCTCCTGCCAAGAACATAGGAACCAGGCTAGCATCACGGTTGGCAGCTGTTCGACTAGCCAAGATAAGGTCTGAAATTCCTAGAGCATAGACCAAAGAAGTATCCTTGACCAAACTCATGACTTCGTTAAATACGCTAGGAAGAACAATCTTGGTCACTTGGGGCAAGATAATATAGCGAACTGTGGCAAAGGGACTGAACTTCAAGACCTTGGCAGCCTCATATTGACCTTTAGGAATGGTATCAATCCCACCACGGAAGATTTCAGCAAAGTAAGCCGCATAATTCAACACAAAGGCAATAATGGCCGCAGGAAGGCGATCTAAACGGATCCCAATACTTGGTAGCACGTAATAGATAAAAATCAATTGCAAAAGCAAGGGTGTGCCCCGCATGATCCAGATATAGATATTAATCAGATGATGGAGGAGCTTCCAATGGACTTGCAAGGCAAAGGCAATCAAAACGCCCAAGGGAATAGAAAAAATCAAGACCAGTGCAAAAACCTGCAAAGTCATGCTTGCACCGCTCAATAAACTCGGTAATATCTCAAACAAATAAGACATACTGACACCTCCTAAAAATAATTGTTCCTATTATAGCATAAATAAACAAAATAACCAATAATTTTTGTAAAAAAATTCTATTTGAAAAAGAAAAACTATATCTATCAAAAATGATTAGATACAGTTTTTAAAAATATATTCTTACAATCTCTCAAATAGTTCTTGCATTTGCACATCATCTGGAACCAGTTTTAAGTAAGCTTGAGCATTGACTTTTGCTTCCTCAAAGTAGCCCAGTTCACGCAAGAGATAGATATAGTGTTCTAGAAATTCTGGATTGTCTTTCAAATCTCCTGCCAACTCTTGGTAATGCTCATAGGCAGTATCCAAATCGTCCATCTCTTGATAGGAACGAGCAATCATCCACTTGGTCAAAAGATTTTCTGGCTCCTCACTTTGCAAGTCTAGAATATCCTCATAACGCTCCTGCTCCAGATAAATAGTTGCTAGACGGAGTAAGATTTCTTCCGTATCCTCAGCATCTTCTTTAGCAGTAAGGAGGTAGTTTTCTGCACTACTGGCATCATGCAGTTCATAAGAGAATTGTGAAGCAGCTAGCAAGAGGCGAGTTTCAAAGGGATTTTTCTCTAAGCCTTGCTTAGCGATACGCAGGGCTTCTTGAACTTGATGTTCCTTATGTAAGGCCTGACTGTAACCATACTCATATCCTTCAAAATCAGGTGAAATGGTATCAAGCTGCTTAAAGTAGAGGACAGCTTTTTGGTATTCTTCTTGATCAAAGTAAAGACTGGCCAACTCAAAAGCTGTTAGGTCATCGTATTCTAACTCCAGGGCTTTTTCTAAAAACTCTGTAGCTGTTTCAAATTTCCCCAACTGGGCATAGGCAAAGCCAATCCGTTGATAGGTAGAAATGCCTGTTTGCTCATAAATAGTACGATTATCTAACTGGGCATAGCCTTGAATGGCCTCTTGATAATTTTCCAACTCACTATCCAACTCTGCCAAGCCCAATATCAAGAGAGGATCCTCTGAGTAAGTCAATGCTTCTAACAATTTCTCACGCGCCACATCTGTCAAACCTTCCATCTGGTAAAGGTCTGCCTTCAGAGCCAAAGCCGACACATACCAGTCACTGTCAGCTTGGATTTCCTCTAGATAGGCAAAGGCTTCTTCGATTTGACCATCCTCGCTAGCGATTGCTGCTAGATTAAGATGAACCTCTGGAAAATCCTCTACAATTTTCAGGTAAATTTCCTTGGCCTGAGGATAAAAACCAATCCCTTCAAGATAGGTGGCTAACTCATACAAAAGGTCACTTGGATCATTTTCTAAAGCTTTGACGAAATAGTTCTCAGCCTTGGTTAAATCTTGCTCTTCCAAAGCCTGTAACATCTGTTGACTATTGTTCACTCTTGACTTCCTCTCCCTCTAGTTCATATAGGCCACTGACTACCTTATACCATTCAAAAATCGCTGAAATGACAACTTTAGCAGAGGCATAAACTGGAATACCGAGTAAGACTCCCCAAATACCAAACATGGATCCTGAAGTTAACAAAACAAAGAGAACATTAATAGGATGGATGTTTAATTGACTTCCCAAAATCAATGGAGAGACAAAACGGCCTTCAATAGTTTGTTCTACGATAAAGACAATCACTACTTTCAAAAGCATGACTGGCCCAGCAATCAAGCCCAATACTAGGGCAGGAAGCATTGCTAGGAAGCTACCCAAATAAGGAACCAGATTTAAAATACCAGCAGTAACCCCCAACGTAACTGCATAGCGTAGACCAATAATCTTGAAGAAAATCATAAACATTACCGCTACAATAATAGCCACTGTTACTTGCCCTCTAACATAGTTGGACAACTGCTGGTTCACATCTGATAGAACTTGTCCAACAGGTTCTTTCAATTTCGTTGGCATGAATTGGGTCAAATAGTGACGTAGTCCTTTTCCATCACGTAAGAGATAAAAGAGCATGAAAGGAACGATAATCAAGGCAACAATCACTTGAGAAGCCCCGCTAATAAAGGCGCTCACCCAGTTGACTGCTTGAGATGAAACCTTACTTGCCCAAACTGTAGCCTGACTTGAGAAGTTTGTCAAAACTTGTTCTAACTGAGGTCTGAAATCATCTGGTAAACGCTTGGTGACCAAATCATCAATAACTCTATCAGCATCTTCAAGGTAGACTGGAACATTCCTTGCAAAACTTAAAACCTGACGTTGCAGATTTGGAATAGCGACTGCCAAGCCCCAAATGATAAAGAGAGCGATGATGACAAAGACAATACTGATGGCTATGACACGATTGATTTTATGTTTCTCCATCCAATCAACAATAGGATTCAATAAATAGTATAGTAAACCAGATAAAATGACTGGCAACATCACGACTGCCAAAAAGTCTAAAACAGGTGAAAATAGAAAACTAATCTTACTTAAAATAAAAAGATTCAGTCCCATTAATAAGGTTACCAAAAATACCGTAATTGCCTTGTTATCTAAAAACCACTTGAAAAACCAAGATAAGCTAAAATGTTTCTCTTTTTGCTCCATAAATACTTCCTTTCTTTTGTTCTCTCATTATACCATTTTTAAATCAAAATAACTCTTTTTTAAAGTGCTTACATGGAGACAGCAACATAAAAAATCCCCTCAAAAGAGGAGATTCGATTAGTCTTGAATATGACGGTCTAAGTTCTTCTGATAATCAGCATTGGATTTGCCTTTTTCATCAGCAAATTTCTTGCGGAACTCATCCATTTCTTTGGAAGTGACAATCTTATCTTGGAGTTTAAGATATTTATAACTGTTATCTCCTGTTTTGTCACCAATCCAACCATCAGCACCACTACCTAATACTTTCTTCGTTACTAACATTTGGGCACCGTCTGAGTGTACAGGAATAACTAGAGCACTATCTGTTAACCAAGCTTGCGCCTTAGCATATTTAGAATAACGTTTTTGCAGATCTGTTTTTTCACTATTTGCATCATCAATCAATGCTTTGTATTTATCCAATCCAACTGTTTTAATGGCTTGATTGTCTGTTCCTGGTGCTACACCAAGAGAGCCGAGGAGACTTGGACCTGAAGTTGGATCAAATACATCTAGATAAGTTGATGGATCTTCATAATCCGGACTCCAACCACTATTAACATTAATGTCCCAATCAACATTATTATTTGATGTTGCTAGAACAGTCATGTTTCCCAATTCATCATCAGAAACCTGTTGAATGTCAACAACTACATTTTCAGAGCCCAAGGCTTCTTCAATGGATTGTTTATAAGACTGAGCTTGATGGATAAAATCTGTCTGAGTAGATGAAACTGGAAGATCTAAATGAATTGGGAACTGTACTCCATCAGCTTGAAGAGTTTTCTTAGCAGATTCAAACTTAGCTTTAGCCTTGTCTACGTTATGAAGTGAATCTTGCGCATCATCAAGACTGACATCTTTCCAGACATTATCCAATTTATCCAATTCTATCTTAGTTACTTGACCAAACGATTGGTCTCCAACTTGTACAAATGTTGGAGGAGTGAAACTTGTACGTAATTTACGAGGCGCCACTTCATCCCCAAACACCTGAGAAACAGCTGCTTTACGATCTGCAGCAAATGCCAAGGCTTGACGGAAATCTTTGTTTAAAAGTGCTTTCTTAGTAGAGGATTTTTCTACATCACTTGTTTTAGCAGTATGATTGTATGACACACGATCAATATTAATAGACATATAGAATACGCCACCTCTTTGTTGACCATATACAATATTATCCTTGTATTTTTCTTTTAGACGTTCATAGTTGGCAGAGTTTTTAAAGAGTGGAGCAGCTGGATAATGTCCCTCATCAAAACCGCGTCCTAGAGAGTCTGCATCTTGACCATCAAAGAATGATAACTTGATATCATCAATAAAGACATTTTGCTTATCCCAATAATTTTGGTTTTTGGTCATTTCGATAGAAGACTTAGATGTAAGACCCTTGAGGAGATAAGGACCGTTGTAGAGAATGCTCGTAACATCAGTGGACTTACCAAAATCATCTCCTTTAGAAGCTAAAAAGTCTCCACTCACGGGAGCAAGGACTCCCATTGTTGTTTTTGAATTCCAGAAAGATTCTGGATGGTTCAAAGTATAAACAACAGTATAATCATCTGTTGCTTTCACACCTACGGTTGAGAAATCTGTTGTTTTCCCATTTACATAGTCATCCAATCCTTTGATAGAATCCTGTACCAAATAGAGAGCCTGTGATTTCTTATCAGCTGCATGCTTCAGACCAGTTACAAAGTCCTGAGCCTTAACTTCACCATATTCTTCCCCCTCATTGGTATACCATTTGACACCCTGACGGATTTTATAGGTATAGGTCAAACCATCTTTGGAAACAGTCCAATCTTCTGCAACTGATGGGACTAAATTTCCATATTGATCATTTTCTAGTAATCCATCAATAACATTACCTGTAATCTGTTTAGTGCCGACATTACCAGAAACTGTATAATCCAAAGTAACAGGATCTGATGAGAATACATAGGCATAAGTAACTGGTTTAGTTGCTTGTTTAGTTGCTTCTTTAGTTGCTTCTTTAGTTGCTTCTTTATTACCATTACCAGATGAACACGCTACTAGCACTGCTGCCGAGAGTACAGCAACTCCTGCTGCTAAGAAAACACGTTTTTTCATAAACAAACTCCTTTGCAATTTGTATAAGATTATTATAGCACTTTTATTAAGTAAATCAATGAAAACATTTCTAATATTATCATCAAAAGAATTAGGTAAAGCTCTTGCTAATCTTGATTTCTTCATAGTAGCATTTTTGTGATATAATAGTCTTATCTTTATATAGAGGTAAAGTTATGAAAGAAACTGTTTATTTTGGAACTTATACACGTCGTACTTCCCAAGGGATTTACAAGGCAGACTTCGATACAGAAACTGGTCAGCTTTCAAATCTAGAACTTTTTGCTACTGAGCCAAGTCCAACCTACCTTGCCTTTGACCAGCACCAACATTTATACACTGTTGGTAGTCAAGACGATAAGGGGGGAATTGCAGCCTATCAAACTAATGGTAACTTATTAAATCACGTCGTTGAAGAGGGAGCCCCCCACTGTTATGTTGCCGTTGATGAAAAGCGTGATTTGGTTTACGCGGCAAATTACCACAAGGGACAGGTCCTTGTTTATAAACGTCAGGAAGATGGTCGTCTTCTACTTAGTGATGTTGATCAACACAGTGGCCAAGGTCCACATGAAAATCAAGCTTCTCCACATGTTCACTATACAGATTTAACACCTGACCACTATCTAGTGACCTGCGACTTGGGTACTGACCAAGTAATTACTTATGATCTTGATTCAGAAGGAAAATTATCTAAGCTCTATACCTATCATAGCCAGCCAGGAGCAGGCTCACGCCATATTATTTTTCATAACCATTATAAAATCGCTTATCTCATTTGTGAACTCAATAGCACTATCGAGGTTCTAATCTACGATGGTGTTGGTGAATTTGAACGCATGCAAGTCATTTCAACTCTACCAGACGGTTACGAAGGATTTAATGGAACTGCTGCTATTCGTCTCTCTAAAGATGGTAAATACCTCTACGCTTCTAACCGTGGTCATGATTCTATCGCAGTATATACAATCCTTGCGGACGGTAGCTTAGAGTTATTAGAAATCGTTCCAACTGATGGTAAGACTCCACGTGATTTTGATTTGACACCAGATCAAGAATTTGTCATTGCTGTCCATCAGGACTCTGACAATGCAACCGTCTTTAAACGCAACCCTGAAACTGGTCGTCTAGCAGAACTTTCTAACAACTTCCATGTTCCAGAAGCGGTCTGCATCAGTTTTGCTCCTTAAGAAAACATAAAAAATGAACTTGGTAACTCAAGTTCATTTTTTCTTATAGTCTTTTTCCGACATTGATACGATTAATAGCACGTTGCAAAGCAATCTTAGCACGACGTTCTTGGTCAATCAAGTGTTTGTCTTGTGCTTCTTCAATTTCACGCTCTGCTCGAAGTTTGGCACGTTCTGCACGACTAACGTCGATATCACGAGCACGTTCTGCAGAATCAGCAACGATTGTGATGGTATTATTGGCAATTTCAATAACGCCTCCGTTTACTGCAATCCAGTTCACGTGATCTTCATCATCAATACGTTTTACCTTTACTTCATCAACTGCTAAAACCGCAATCATATTTTCATGTCGTGGCAAGATCCCCATCTCACCATCCAGAGTTCGAACCGATACATAGCTGGCATGGTGATCATAGACGAGACCATCTGGTGTCACGATCTGGACAGTTAACTGAGCCATAGATCACCTCTTAAAATCCCATTTTTTCAGCTTTTGCAATCACATCTTCGATAGAACCTACACCACGGAAGGCATCTTCTGGCAAGTGGTCGTGTTTACCATCAAGGATTTCCTTAAAGCCACGAACAGTTTCAGCTACTGGAACATAAGAACCAGGCTGACCAGTAAATTGTTCCGCAACGTTGAAGTTTTGTGACAAGAAGAACTGGATACGACGGGCACGAGCAACCAAGGTCTTTTCTTCATCAGAAAGCTCATCCATACCAAGGATAGCAATGATATCTTGCAATTCATGGTAACGTTGAAGAACACGTTTTACTTCAGCAGCAACTGCATAGTGCTCTTCTCCAACGATTTCAGGTGCCAAGGCACGTGAGCTTGAAGCAAGTGGGTCAACGGCTGGGTAGATACCCAATTGTACCAACTTACGTTCCAAGTTAGTTGTTGAATCCAAGTGAGCGAAGGCTGTTGCTGGCGCTGGGTCAGTATAGTCATCCGCTGGCACATAGATAGCCTGGATAGAGGTTACAGAACCCTTTTTAGTTGATGTAATACGCTCTTGCAATTGACCCATTTCCGTAGCAAGTGTTGGTTGGTAACCAACGGCTGATGGCATACGACCCAAAAGGGCAGATACTTCTGAACCAGCCTGAGTGAAACGGAAAATATTATCGATAAAGAGAAGCACGTCTTGGCCTTCTACATCACGGAAGTATTCGGCGATTGTCAAACCAGTAAGGGCAACACGCATACGTGCTCCTGGTGGCTCATTCATCTGACCAAATACCATGGCTGTTTTCTCGATAACGCCTGATTCTTTCATTTCCCAGTAAAGGTCATTCCCCTCACGAGTACGTTCCCCAACACCGGTAAATACTGAAATACCACCGTGTTCTTGGGCAATGTTGTGAATCAATTCTTGAATCAAGACAGTTTTACCAACTCCGGCACCACCGAAAAGTCCAACCTTACCACCTTTAAGGTAAGGGGCAAGAAGGTCGATAACCTTAATCCCTGTTTCTAAAATTTCTGAAGAGGTAGACAACTCATCAAAAGTAGGTGCTTTTTTATGAATTGGCTGACGCTCTGCATCTTCTCCAAAAGGAGCTTCCAAGTCAATAGTGTCTCCCAAAACGTTGAAGACACGTCCCAAGGTTTCTTTACCTACTGGTACAGAGATCGGACGACCTGTGTCCAATACTTCCATTCCACGAGTCAAACCATCTGTTGATTCCATGGCGATAGTACGGACCATACCATCTCCCAACTCCAAGGCTACTTCAAGGACGATTTTTGTTTTTCTTTCGTCATTTTTGTAGACGACAAGTGCATTGTTAATCTCAGGAAGTTTTTCCCCTGCTGCAAACAAGACGTCTACAACGGGACCGATAACCTGAGCAATTTTACCTGAACTCATCTCCTTCTCCTATTCTATATAAGATACTGTCGGTTCCTAGCTCAACTAGGTCCTAATACTCTTCGCAAATCAAATTCAAACCACGTCAGCGTCGCCTTACCGTACTCAAGTACAGCCTGCGGCTAGCTTCCTAGTTTGCTCTTTGATTTTCATTGAGTATAAGTTCATTTTCATACGAGCTGGACTAGAGCCTATTCTAAGGCACTAGCTCCTGCTACGATTTCTGTAATTTCTTGTGTAATCGCCGCCTGTCTGGCACGGTTATACTGAATTGTCAAATCATTAATGACTTTCTTAGCATTATCTGTCGCTGTTTGCATGGCTGTCATACCTGCAGCATTTTCAGCTGTCTTAGCATCGATAATAGCACCATAAATCATACTTTCTGCAAACTGAGGCAACAACTGCTCCAAAATTTCTTCTCGGCTAGTTTCCAATTCAAAGGTCAAGCTGTAACTGTCATCTGCTTCATTTGGATCCAAGTCAACAATTGGAAGCATTTGTTCCACACGCATTTGACTGGTTAGCGTATTGACATGATGGTTATAGCAGACATAGAGTTCATCAAAAAGTTCATTTTGGTACATTTCAACAGTTTTTGAAATAATCTTACGAACTTCATCAAAGCTTGGTTGATCTGCCAAGCCACGTAGTTCATAAAGTGGTTGAATACCACGAGCTTTAAAGAAATCAGCTCCCATTCCACCAATACAGATCATTTCAAAACCTTTACCGTCTGGATGGTATTCTTCTTTCAGCTCCATAACGGCTTTCAGAATAGAAGAATTATAACCTCCAACCAAACCTCGGTCTGAAGTAATGACGATATAGCCTGTCTTCTTAACTGGACGACTAATCAACATCGGATTGGTTGAACTGCCAGCTCCATTCCCATGAAGAATATCCGTCAAAAGTTTACGAACTTTCTGAGCATAAACTTGGAAGTTGCGAGCAGCTTCTTCAGAACGACCTAGCTTAGCAGCTGATACCATCTGCATGGCATTAGTGATTTGACTCGTATTTTTTGTTGAGGCGATTTTTGTTTTAATATCATTTAGAGATACTGCCATCTGACACCTCTATTCTTATTGGAAGCTGGTTTGATTGAGAAACTTTGTAATCGCAGCATCCAAGACTGCTTCTTCTGGCAAGTCTTTTGTATCACGAATGGTTTCCAAAATCTCTGGATGTTGAGCGTCAAAGAAGGCATGGAACTCTTCCTCGAAACAAACAATATCATCTACTGGAACAGTATCCAAGAAACCATGTGTCAAAGCATAGAGAATGGTTACTTGTTTCTCAACAGGTAATGGTTTGTGAACAGGTTGTTTCAAGACCTCAACGGTACGACGTCCACGGTTCAATTTAGCCTGTGTTGCCGCATCTAAGTCAGAACCAAATTTAGTGAAGGCTTCCAACTCACGATATGAAGCAAGGTCAATACGAAGTGTACCAGCAACCTTCTTCATGGCTTTGATTTGTGCAGAACCACCTACACGAGATACAGATGAACCCGCATCGATGGCTGGACGAATACCAGCATTGAAGAGACCATCACCAAGGAAGATTTGTCCATCAGTGATTGAAATCACGTTGGTTGCGATATAGGCAGAGATATCTCCTGCTTGTGTCTCGATAAACGGTAGGGCTGTAATAGATCCACCACCAAGTTCATCAGAAACTTTAGCTGAGCGCTCAAGCAAACGGCTGTGAAGGTAGAAAACATCCCCTGGGAAAGCTTCACGACCTGGAGGACGACGAAGCAAGAGAGACAGTTCACGATAAGCTACCGCTTGTTTTGAAAGATCATCATAAACGATCAAAACATGCTTACCTTGATACATAAATTCTTCCGCCATGGCAACCCCAGCATAAGGAGCTAGGAAGAGCAATGGAGATGGTTGTGAAGCAGAGGCTGTCACAACGATTGTGTAGTCCAAGGCACCGTACTGACGTAGTGTTTCTACTTGTGTACGAACTGTTGATTCTTTTTGTCCAATCGCAACATAGATACAGATCATATCTTGACCTTTTTGGTTCAAGATTGTATCAATCGCAATGGTTGTTTTCCCTGTCTGACGGTCACCGATAATCAACTCACGTTGACCACGACCAATCGGTACAAGGGCGTCGATAGCTTTCAAACCAGTTTGCAATGGTTCTGATACAGACTTACGTTGCATAACACCAGGAGCTGGCGCTTCTACTGGACGAGTTTTATCAGTGTGGATTTCTCCAAGACCATCAACTGGACGACCAAGCGGATCCACAACACGTCCAATCAGACTTTCACCTACTGGGACTTCCATGATTTTCCCTGTACGGCGGATTGTATCGCCTTCACGGATATCTGTAAAGTCACCTAGGATGATAATACCAACATCTGTTGACTCCAAGTTTTGAGCCATACCATAAGAGCCGTTTTCAAAAATCAACAACTCTCCACTCATGGCATTTTCAAGTCCGTGAGCACGCGCGATACCGTCCCCGATATAGGTTACAACACCTGTTTCAGTCACATCAAAATTGGGTTTGAAATTTTCAATTTGTTGCTTAATTAAAGCGCTGATTTCTTGTGCGTTAATTGCCAAAAGAACACCACTTTCTATTTCAAATTTTCTTTAACAACTTTAAGTTGTTGTTTAATACTCACATCAATTGTCTTGTGATTGGCAAAAATGACAAAACCACCAATAAGACTTTCATCGATTTGTTCTTTTACACTCCTTACTTTAAGAGACATTTTTTTCTCAATCAAAGGGAGCAAGCGACTCTTCTGTTCATCAGTTAAAGGATGAGCTGACGTAATCGTCACTTCAAATCGATTTGTTTCTTTTTCAAGTCGGTTCAAGCAATCTACAAGAATATCATAAAAAAGATTTGCTCTGTGATTGTAGATAAGAACCTGGATAAAGTTTTGCAATAAAGGTGACACTGAGTCTTGGAAGAACGCAATCGTTTTTTCCTTGTCAGACTCGTCTACTGCCACTTTTTTTAAAAAAGAAGGTAAACCTGTTTCTTCAGCAACTTGCTTGATTTGAGTCAAGTCTGAAAAAATACGGTCTTCTTCTCCTTTTTCAAGTACCAATTGGACAAAAGGCATGCTGTATTTTTCAATTACCTTTACTGTTTTCTTGTCCATTAAGCTTCTCCTAACTGATCGATATACTGATCAATAAGTTCTTTATGGGCATGACCGTCAAGGTTTTGTGAGATGATTTTACCAGCCAAGCTGATTGTCAAATCTGCTACCTCACCCTTAACGCTTTGTAAAGCTTCAGCTTTATTTTGAGCAATTTCTTGGTTCGCTTTTTCTTTCAAGCGTCCTGCTTCTAGCTTAGCATCTGCTAAAATACTAGCTTTACTTTTCTCAGCTGTTTCTTTCGCATTCTCGATGATTGTCTTAGCTTCTTTACGGCTACCAGCCAATTCATCTTCGCGTTTTTGAGCCAATACTTCTGCTTTTTGACGTGCTTGTTCAGCTCCGTCAATATCTGCTGCAATTTTTTCTGCTCTTTGTTCGAAAATGCTAGCCAAATTTGACCAAGCATATTTCTTAACCAAGACTAGCAAGAGAATAAAGGAACCAGCGATTAGTATAAAATCACCAAGTAATTCACCTACTGTTACATTCATAAACTACTCCTTTCTATTCTTCATCATTAATTTTATTTCCTAGGTACATTGAAGATAACAATGTAAATACATATGCTTGTACACAAGAAATAAAAACAGAAAATGCAGTCCAGATTAGATTTGTTCCAAAAGCAATAGGATACCAATAGAAGGCCTGATGAGAAAGTAGGACTAACATACTTGCCATCACTTCCCCTGCAAAGATATTACCAAAGACCCGCAATGCAAGTGAAAGGAGATTGGTAACTTCCTCCAAGAGATTCATTGGTGTCATAAAACCTGGTGTTACAAATGCTTTTAAATACTTTTTGATTCCACGACGACGAATTCCTTCTACGTGTGTCATTAAGATAATTGTAAAAGACAAGACCAAGTCAAATGACAAATTTGCTGTTGGTGAGGTCCAAAGATTTACACCATCTGTAGTCTGAATTCTAGCCATTAAGCCAATATTATTTGCAATGGCCATAAATAGGAATAAACAGAAATAAAAGAGAGAATAATCCTTTATCATTGGACCAAGGTTTGATTTTGTAAATCCAACGACAAAATCAAATAAATACTCCAATACATTTTGTTTTCCTGTGGGTCTCAAAGTCATATTTCGAGTTGCCCAATAAATAAAGCCAAAAATAAGCGCTACAGTCAACAAAGTCAAAACTACTATGGTTAAATTAAAGGTAACAGGACCAATATTGATGGTTGGATTAATACTTTCTTCCATCTAAAATCCTCCCTTTTTCAATTTATACTTCTTTTATTTGATGATAAATGAAAAGACAAGAGTAACGAAGAAAGTACCTTCAATAAAGGCAACCCCTAGGATCATCAAACTACGTAGTTCTGAGATGATATCTGGTTGGCGAGCAACTGATTTCAACAAACCGTTCATCAACATACCTTCACCAAGAGATACACCCATACAGGCAAGACATAGACCGAAAAATGTTAAATTCATGACGAATTCTCCTTTTAATTAAAATTTACTTACTTAGTTTAGTCCTAAAAATTGGATTTGTCAACTTTTTACTTACGTTGAAAGCGTTTAATGAAAATTATTTACAATTTTACTATTTTTAAGTCTATTATATAGAAAACTTTGGAAAAAACTTGTAACAAATCCCTCCATTATCTAGGTCTTTCTGAAAAATAATGAAAAATCCGAGATGAAATCTCGGATGGAAATTAATATATTTTCTTTAACCTAATGCTCTTTAGTAAGTAGGATTAAAGGGAAAGCAACTAGAAAGCTTTCGTCTCCTGCACGCTTATTAAGCACGAACTGTGACGCTGGTGCCATCTTCCTTATAAAGATTGATAAGTCCTTCTTTGAGAGCTCGAACCATATCTCCTGCTTGAACAGGTTGTGGGACTTTGATTGTCAAGAGTTCCATTGGATTTGGAGCGCGGTCGATTTTATTGCCTTTGGCATCATGCAAATCTTCAATATAAGTTTCAAAATGACGGAAACCTGGGCCATAAAACTCAACTTGATCACCTTCGTTAATGACGTTCCGTTGGCGAATAGTCGCTGTTTGTGTCGCATCATCATAAGAAACGACTTCAGCAACAAACTTATACTCAGGAATTTTACGACGAGCACCAAATAACTGCTCATTTTCAGATGGTGTACCATAGTAGAAACCTGTTGCTAATTCACGTTGGGCAACCTTCCACATCTCATCAATCAAGTCTTGCTTGATAGCTTCAAATTTTTCTGGACTTTCTAGATAAGCATCAACAGCCGCCTTGTAGCAGTTGGTTACTGTTGATACGTAGTGAATAGACTTCATACGTCCTTCGATTTTTAGACTGTCCACACCATTTTCAATCATATCTGGGATATGGTCAATCATAGACATATCAACGGCTGACATTGAAAATTCTTCTGGAATCTCACCTTTCAAGCTCTTGCGTTCTTGACCAAATGGCATATCGTAAAGGTCATACTTCCAACGGCAAGATTGAGAGCAACCACCTCGGTTGGCATCACGCATACTCATGTGATTAGAAAGTGTACAACGACCAGAGTAAGAGATACACATAGCTCCGTGGACAAAGGCTTCAATCTCAACATCTGTACGTTTGCGA
Organism: Streptococcus sp. CL6.35; assembly: GCF_049737915.1. Taxonomy (GTDB): domain Bacteria; phylum Bacillota; class Bacilli; order Lactobacillales; family Streptococcaceae; genus Streptococcus. Next base: position 156,271 of record NZ_JBKOTU010000005.1, read on the forward strand.
ATTTCAGCTAATTCTTCCATTGAAACCTCACGCGCCAAAACAACACGAGTTAAGCCCAGTTCCTTCCAAAACTCAAGAGTTTCATAGTTAGTCGCACTGGCTTGAGTTGAAAGGTGAATTTCAAGGCCTGGTGCTTCAGTCGCTGCAATCATAATCAAGGCTGGGTCAGACACGATAACTGCCGCGATTCCGATATCACGTAGTTTACGGAACCACTCACCAGCACCAGCTTCATTTCCTTCGTGCATAACCATGTTGGCAGCTACATAGACCTTAGCTCCATACTTAGCCGCAAACTGGACACCTTCTTCCATCTGTTCAAAGGTAAAGTTTCCGGCACGGCTACGAAGACCATAGGCCTGACCACCGATAAAGACAGCATCTGCTCCATACTGAACAGCTACCTTTAGCTTCTCTAAAGTCCCTGCAGGTGATAAAACCTCAGGACGTTTTAATGTTTTTGTCATGTTTTCTCCTATTTGCAATATAAAAGTTTGACGTTTTTCCTTCTCATTTTATAGTAAATAAGCCATAAAATCAAGCCTAGACAGATTGTTTTGACAATTCTAATCTTTTAAACTTTGTATAATAATTGTTAAACTATCGAATATAAACCAATTTTAACAAGTAGCCAAAAAGTCTAGAAAAGTAAAAACCAGTATCCAATGATACTGGCTCATTAAACTACATAAATTAGTCCTTAGATGACTATTCCCACTCAACTGTTGCAGGTGGTTTACTTGTAATATCGTAGACGATGCGATTAACGTGGTCCACTTCGTTTACGATACGCACTGAGATTTTTTGAAGTACTTCCCATGGAATTTTGGCAAAATCAGCAGTCATACCATCAATAGAGGTGATAGCACGGATTGCAATAGTGTAGTCGTAAGTACGACCGTCACCCATAACACCAACTGAACGAACGCCTGTGTTAACTGTGAAGTATTGCCAGATATCACGGTCAAGTCCAGCTTTAGCTATTTCTTCACGAAGAATAGCGTCTGATTCACGAACAGTTTCTAGTTTTTCTTCAGTGATTTCGCCCATGACACGAATAGCAAGTCCTGGTCCTGGGAATGGTTGGCGCCATACGATGTGGTCTGGCATACCAAGCTCTGTACCAAGGGCACGAACTTCGTCCTTGTAAAGAGTGTTAAGTGGTTCGATCAATTCAAACTGCATATCTTCTGGAAGACCACCCACGTTGTGGTGTGACTTGATAGTTTGAGCTGTATCCGTACCAGACTCGATAACGTCTGTGTATAAGGTACCTTGAGCAAGGAATTTCACATCTTTGAGCTTGCTGGCTTCGTCATCAAATACATAGACAAACTCGTTACCGATGATTTTACGTTTTTGCTCAGGGTCAGAAACGCCAGCAAGTTTGTCAAGGAAACGTTTTGCAGCATCTGCTTTGACAATATTCAAACCAAACTTACCACCAAGCATGTCCATAACTTGGTCCGCTTCTCCTTTACGAAGAAGACCGTGGTCTACGAAGATACAGATCAATTGATCGCCAATCGCTTTTTGGAGAAGAACTCCAACAACTGAAGAGTCAACACCACCTGATAGACCAAGAAGGACACGTTTATCACCGACGGTTTCACGGATTTTTTGGATCTGCATATCGATGAAGTTATCCATTGACCAGTCGCCTTTAGCCTTACAGATGTTAAGGGCAAAGTTACGAAGGATGTCATTACCGTATACAGAATGACGAACTTCTGGGTGGAATTGGATACCGTAAATGTGTTTATCTGGGTTTTCGATGGCTGCGTATGGGCAGTCAGCTGAAGTTCCTGTACGAACAAAGTCAGCAGGAATCTCAGTAACCGCATCACCATGGCTCATCAACACAGTCTGCTCATCTGGTGTTGATTCAAAAAGCGCTGATGGTGTGTGAGTTAGGGTTGATTGACCATATTCACGATTTCCAGCATCACCTGCAGGAACAACTTTTCCTCCAAGTTTATGGGTCAATAACTGCATACCGTAACAAATTCCCAAAATTGGAATTCCTAGTTCGAAGATTTCTGGGTCAATATCGAATGAACCATCTTCATATACAGAGTTTGGACCACCTGAAAGGATGATTCCTACAGGATTGATTTCACGAACTTCAGCAGCTGAAATTTTATGGCTTTTTAGTTCTGAAAAAACACCAATTTCACGGATGCGGCGTGAAATCAGCTGGTTGTATTGGCTACCATAGTCCAATACGATGATTTTTTCTACATCTTGCAAATCAGTTGAAATGTTGCTCATCTTTTTCCTTTCTCAAAAGAAATATCTTTTTCCAATATTCTATCACAAATAAGGGTGAATTACCAACTAAACAAGGCGAAGATTGACTTTTTCTTGTTTATTAGGGTACAATAGAGAAAAGATAGAAATGAAGTGAAAATATGCTACCAGCTTATATGAAAATCCATGATCAGATAAAAAAGGATATTGACGAGCACCGTTGGGCTATTGGGGAGAGACTCCCTAGTGAACGAGATTTAGCAGAGCAGTTCGAGGTCAGTCGCATGACCCTCCGCCAAGCCGTATCTCTATTAGTCGAAGAAGGCGTCTTAGAGCGCCGTGTAGGAAGCGGCACCTTTGTTTCCAGTACTCGAGTACAAGAAAAGATGCGAGGGACAACCAGTTTCACTGAAATTGTTAAGTCCCAAGGTAAAGTTCCCTCTAGCCAACTCATTTCCTACAGAAAAACTATTCCCAATGAGCAGGAAGTTGCCAAGTTAGGAATTTCTCCAACGGAGAATATTATCCGAATGGAACGTGTTCGCTATGCCGACCAAGTTCCTCTGGTTTATGAGGTTGCTTCTATTCCTGAAAAATTCATTAAGGACTTTAAAAAAGAAGAAATCACCAGTCATTTCTTCCAAACCTTGCAAAAACACGGCTACCGTATAGGCAAATCTCAACAGACCATCTATGCTCGCCTTGCTAAAGAAAAAATTGCCCACTATTTGGAAGTTGAAAAAGGACATGCTATTCTTGGTTTAACTCAGGTTTCCTACCTAGAAGATGGTACTGCTTTTGAATACGTAAAAAGCCAGTATGTAGGAGAACGCTTTGAATTTTATCTTGAAAATAATTAGATTACTATGCAAAAACTCTCTGTCACGGACAAAGAGTCTTTTTTATTTCTCTAACAATAAATCTTTCAACGAAATCAAAGTAACTGCAATTAAAATCATTGCCATACCAAGAAAATCAATGGGATAAAATTGTTCATTCATAATTAGGAAGGCAAAGAAAACCGCCGAGATTGGCTCAATTGAAGCCAACAAACTTGACTTGACCGGCCCTATCAAACTGGCTCCTTTAAGGAAAGCTGTATAGGCAAAAACAGTCCCGATAAGGATAATTCCCGCAAAAGCGAGGAGAAAATCAAGACTAGTTGGGATAGCAGTCTGTAGAACCCCTGTAAAAGGAAGGGCGACCAAACCAGCTATGACCATTCCCACACCAATGAGCAAACTGCTCCCCCACTTCTTAATCAAGGCTATGGGCAAAATGATATACAGTGCGTAAGTCAGAGCAGAAAAGAGACCCCAGAACAGGCCTGCAGGTGTCATGGATAACTGGTCCAACTGCCCATGAGTTGCAATCAGGAAGGTCCCTCCAATGGCTAATATGATAGAAACTATCTCTCCCAGTGTCGGTGCCACCTTATCCTTGATACAGCTATAAATCAAAATCCCGACAGGACAAACATACTGAAGCACCGTCGCGGTTCCTGCATTGGTCTCCTGAATAGCAGTTAGATAGGCAAATTGATTGAGGAAGAGACCAATTAGAGCAAAAATGAGAAGAGACAGTAAACTCTTTCTATCATTTAAAAAGGCCAGCATTCTATCCTTTGCAGTAGCATAAGTCAAGACCATGAGAATCCCACCAGCGATTAAAAGACGCAAGTTGGTCAAAACCAGAGCCGAAATTCCGTGTGCCATCAGGTATTGGCCACTCGTTCCTGACAAGCCCCAAGCAATCCCAGCCACAACTGTTAATAGAGTCCCTTTTAAACTGTTTGACATGTCTCTCCTTACTCTTCTTTGCGAATCAAGTCCATCACTTGATTGCGGTCTACAATCCATTGAGCCCTCTCATCCTTTTCATAGGTACGATTCGATAGGAAAATAGCCGCTTCTTGCTTCTGGCGATTCCACATGATAAAGGTACCTGTATAGCCCGTATGGTCTAGCCAATCTCCTTCCAAATTCCAGGCCAAAGAACGTTCCTTGTCATCCAAAAGAGAAAAATTTTGACTCAAATCTCTTGCAAAATCATCTGATAAATAGTGTTCTAAAAAGATTTGTATATCCTTTACAGTCGAAAATAAACCAGCACTACCAGCATGTCTGCCCAGGAGACGAGCCTTGGGATCATGTACCACACCTGCCTCGACACCTCTAACTGTTGGAACAGCAAGCTCAACAGGCCCAAACTGGGTATCCGCCATTCCCCAAGGTTTCCAGACTTGCTCCTGTAAAATCACATCCAAGTCTTGATTAAAGATTCTTTCCAAGATAAAACCCAACAGCAAAAAATGGACATCCGAATAAAGAAAGGCTGGCTGATTGCGTCTGTTAAGATGAAACATCGCTTCCTTTAATTCAGGTGCTGTTAAAAGATCACGATTGGGAATAAAAGGATCAAGGTCTGTAGCGTGAGTCAAGAGCTGGCGAATAGTGATGTCTGGATAATCACTCTCTGGTAAAAAATCTGTTACCGGTCTGTCAATATCTAATTGACCTTTTTCCCACAAGAAGGTAAAAACGGTACCAACCCCAACAACCTTGCTGACACTAGCTAGATCATAAACTAGTCCTGGCTCAGTATCCAAGCCATGCTCTGGGTCACTCTGACCTAAATAGAACTCCATCCATTGATTGTCCTTAAAATACGCAAAAGAGGCTCCGGGATAAATCCCTGCCTCGATTTGTTCTTCTATTTTTTTAATAATCTTGGTCCACTTCATACTTCTTCAAACCACAATTCAACATTATTTCTATCTTTACCAAGGAAGAATTTTTCAGACTTAGGAATAAAATATTCTGTAGACTCAAACTTCTGGCGAAGACTTGCTATATCTAGTTCATTGACCAAGAACTTGAGCATAGATAAGTCCCAAGTAGCCGTATTGTCCACAGTCAAATCTTGACCCTGAGCTGGGATAAAATCAAGTGACACCCCAATTTCAGATAGTTCCAAGAAACTATCTACATCCGTTGGGAGGTGTAATTCCATAGAAATTTCAAATTTACTTAAAGAAATTGACTCCAGATCTGTTTGAAATTCTGGCTTTTCTCCTACTTCTACTAGACTTGCTCTGTCATCTTCCGCATGAATCAAAATCAAATCATCTTCGGGTGAAAAAATCTCAAAAGCGTAGCCATTTTTACCTTTATATAATTGATGAATCGAATCTGTTTTAGCTAATAAGGCCTCGATTTCTAAGGGATTTTCTACCTTGACAATCAATCTAGCTAGTTTTTTTCTTCCCTCTACCTTACGAGTGCGCATACTTGGAGCTTCTTCTAAAACCAGCTTTTCTAAACCTGTTTGATCACCTAGTGACAGAAAGGCTGACTCTTCTAATAAGGCCTTCATGCCAAGGGTTCCTATATAAAATGTTTCATTTAATTTTCTATTATTAACTTTTAAAGTAGGAATAATCCGTACAATCTGATTTACATTCATAAACTCCTCCAACTCTTTTATTTTAAAGGATTTTAGAATTTTTTACAAGAAATTATGCTCAGATTTACCTTTTTTTCGTAAAATTTCATCTAAAAAACCGAGGATTTCCTCGGTTTCAATTTCTTATAGGTAAAGGAATTTGAAAATAGCTACTGCCGCAATTGCTGCTGCGATCGGTGCTACTACTGGTACCCAAGAGTACCACCATTTTGAATCGCCTTTGTGCTCACCAAGAACTGATTTTGGAAGGAAAGCATGAAGGAGACGTGGTCCCAAGTCACGAGCAGGGTTCAAGGCAGGTCCTGTAGGTCCACCAAGTGATGTTACCAAGGCCATAACAAGGAATCCAAGTGCTAAGTGAGCTACTGAAAGTCCTGAAGCAGTATGTGGTGCTACTTGGGCTTTGATTGCTAAATCAGAAAAGTCAACATTTTGACCTGCTTGACTAGCCATTTGTTTCATGTATTGAAGCACTTCAGAACCAAAGAAGTTTTTAGTCAATCCAAGGGCTGCAAAGAAAAGAACAAATGATCCAACAAACTCATTTACAAAACCATTAACAGTTGCTGCAAAGCGTGATTCTTTTGTACCTTGATCCAAACTTGAGATTGTTGAGAAAGTACCCAGGATATTGTTTGGATTTTCAGTTTTCAAGTAGTATGGGCGGTGTGTTGCCACAACCAAGGCTTGACCAAAGATAGCACCCAAAACTTGTGCAAGGATATAAGGCGCTACTTGCGCCCAAGGGAAGAGACCGCTGATTGCAAGTCCAAGAGTGAAGGCTGGGTTGATGTGGTTACCTGATACGTTACCAAACATCAAAGCTGGAATCATAACCCCCATACCGTAACCAACAGCTATAACGAGCCAGCCACTTTGGTGACCTTTCGTACCTTTAAGTTCAACGTTAGCAACTGCACCATTACCAAGAATGATCAAAATAGCAGTTCCCAAAAATTCAGTGGCATATTTAATTGCCCATGTGAAATCCATTTGATAGATTCTCCTTAAAATTTTTTAGACAATCCTTATTCTATCAATTTTTATATCTTTTAGCAACTACTTTTCCGAAAGATTATATAAGAAAGCGGTTTTATTTCTTATAAAAAACAAAAGGATTAAGGAGGTGCATTTCCTTAATCCGAGAGTTCTTATTCTTGACGTTGTCCGAAATCTGCAATCATCTGCTCCATTTCTTGTCGACTCGGAGTTGTCAGCATATAAAGGTAATCCCCTTGAAGTTCCGCAAAGGCTGCTGGCATGATTTTTTTAACCTTGAACTGCTGACTATATTTGGCAAGCAAGTCCTCCTCAGAATAAACATAGTGAGCATTTGCACGGCGAGAAGTAGCCAAACAATACTGAGCTTCAAATTCTGACACTGGGAACTCTTCTCCTGCGACAATAGCTGCATAGCCACGATAGAGGTCCAAGGAATGAGCAAAGTTATAAACATCAATGGTAAAACCACCTGCAGGGCGGTTATTGTACTCAATGGCAATGTAGTCGTCCCCGTCACGGAAGAACTCAATATGGAAGAAACGTTCTTTCATGCCAAATTCCTTGACAATTGCCTCACCATATTTACGTAATTTAGGATCCATATCCTTGAGAACGTAATAAGAATTGTCCATCTTGTAAATCATGAGATCAAGCGGTGTATAGGCGTAGTCAAAGGTTGTTGAAAAGACAATTTTTCCGTCCTTATCCACAAGACCATCAAAGGTGCAAATTTCGCTGGAAGTGACAAATTTTTCAAAGAAATAAACGGTCGAATGGTCCCATTCTTGCTTGAAGTGATTGATATCGTCTTCTGTTTCAAGCTTAAAGGTCGCGGCTGCTCCCACTCCATTGTCAGGTTTTGCAATCATTGGAAGGCCGATTTCATTCACAGCTTGATCCACATCTGCTTCCGTCTTGATAACAGCTCCAGGTACCACGGGGACACCTGCTTTTTTGAAAAGTTTCTTCATTTCAGACTTAAATTTCGTCTTTTTGAGATCCTCTGGTTTGGCACCAAAAACATTGAATTGATCACGAAGACTTGCATCTAACTCAAGCCAGTATTCATTATGAGACTCAATGCGGTCAATTGGGCCATGTTTATAAAAGAGAAAAGCAACTGCACGTTTGACTTCATCTATGTTTTCAAGGTTATCTACACGGAAATACTCGGTCAGGCTATTGCGTAAAGGTTCATCCAATTGCTCGTATGGTTCTTGACCAATTCCCAAGACGGTTATGCCTTTATTAGCTAGTTCAATGGTAAACTGTTGAAAGTTTTGTGGATAGTAGGGAGAAATAACAAGGTAATTCATAGATAACTCCTTTTATAAATAGAGATTGCCGAGGAAATAAGGCATTTGTTTGCGCCACCATTCCCAGTCGTGGGCGACATCGTGTCCCCATTCAGCAAACCAGGCTGGAATTTGTTTCTGGTCAAAGGCTTCTTTGAGCTTGTAGAAAGATGGTAGACCGTCTTGTTCCCAGGAACCAAGACCCGTACACAGCACAATCTCTGCCTGACGGTAACGATCGATAAACCAGCCGTCGTTCTGATTCCAGATATAATCTACTGGCGAGTTTTGATAAATAGCATCGTCATTGTAGTAATCGCCGACAAAGAAACGTGCGTCGTAAACACCACTAAGAGCTATCACCTTGGTAAAGACATCTGGATGCTGAAGGAAGAAATTGAGTGCATGGTAGGCGCCCATTGAGCAACCTGTCGTCATCATGCCATCAAACCAACCTGTCTTGTGCTTGATAAAAGGAATGGCCTCCTCAATCACATAGCGCTCGTAGGCACGATGCATCTCTGCTTGGTCGTGCCCATTTTTCCAAGTGGCCAACCAGCTCTCACTGTCTACACTGGATAGGGTAAAGAACTGAACACGGCCTTCCTCGATAAAGGAAGCACAAGCATCAATCATGCCAAAATCATAGTATTCATTGTGACTACCACCTGATGAAGCAAAGACCACAACTGGAATCCCAGCATGTCCATAACGGTTAAGGTACATTTCACGGTTGAGGTGACCACTCCAGTGGCTGAGGTTTTCAATATGCATTGGCTTTCTCCTTTCTTAACTTACCATTTCTCTGCAAAAAATCTCAGACAGTCTGGTAAATTCTCCGACCAAGGGATTTCACTATGGATGGCACCAGACTGAACTTTCAAGACAATATTATCTAAGTGTACCCCACCTGCTATCAAATCATAGTAATAGCGAAGAGACGAATCGATATAGGCTTGTTTGATATTACCAGCCATCAGGGTCTTGTCCGTATCATCTGCTTCTTCTGTTCCAACATAGATAAAGATACGCTGGTCAGGCAATAGTTTCTTGCGCTCGATATAGCGATTAAAGGCTTCTTGATGGAGCCAGTTAGCAGATGAAAAGACCCCTAGACAACCAATCTGGTCTTGGTATTCCAAACCGATAAACTGGGTAATATTGCCTCCTAGTGAAGACCCAATCATAGCCGTATGCTGGCGGTCAGCTTTAGTACGGTAGGTCTCATCGATAAATGGCTTGACCACCTCCATAACAAACTCGGCATACTCCACGCCCTTACCGCCAAATTGCTGTCCTGGGATAGGAGATTCTTGGAACTTCCAAGCCGCATACTCATTCATCCGCCCCATACCATCATTGTCAATGGCGACGACAATCATGCGACTGATATCAGGATTACGCTTAATAGCTGGGATAATCTTCCATGAATGGCCAATGAAAGACTCCTTGCTATAAAAAACATTTTGCCCGTCATGAAAGTAAACAACGGGATAGGAACGATCCGTGTCTTTCTCATAATCTTTAGGCAGAAGAACACGTACACGACGTTCCTTACCTGTATAAGGAACCTTGAGTTTATGTTCTTTCATTTTTAAATAAAAGTAGGATTGATTCATTGTCAGAAAACTCTCTATATTCAAAATTTTATTTTATTATATCACAATTATAGAAAAAAAGTTAGTTTTGCTTCCACTTTTGGAATTAAAAACTAACTTTTTCATCTATTTTTCTAAATTCTTTTGGATTTTCTGATTAGAGAAGATTGTCAATCAAGTCATCGACTTCATCTTTTTCAGCCTGCGGTGTAATCTCAGTAATCATGATTCCAGCCACTGCTCGCTCTACTAATCCTTCAACATCCATACGAGCTTCATACTGCTCCGCATTCTTAATCTTAGGATTTGTTTTCGGACGATCTGGCGCAAAAATCGTACAGCAGTCTTCAAACGGTTGGATTGAAATGTCAAAGGTGTCAATTTCCTGAGCAATGTCAATAATTTCCAACTTATCCATTGTCACAACTGGACGGATGATGGGAGTGTTGGTAACCGCATTGATAGCCTGCATGCTCTCCAAGGTTTGGCTGGCTACTTGTCCTAAACTTTCCCCATTGATGATAACTAAACCATTTCGTACCTCACGAATACGATCTGTAATCCGCATCATAAAACGACGGGTCAAGGTCATGAGATAGGCTTCTGGCGCCTTGGCCTTGATTTCCTCTTGAATCTCTGTAAAAGGAACTTCGATAAACTGGATATTGCCCCCAAACTTGGTTAATTTACGGGTCAAATCTTGGGCTTTTTTAAGAGCACCCGGACTCGTGTAAGGTGGGCTGGCAAAATGAACAGCCTCAATATCCACTCCACGCTTAAGTGCAAGATAACCTGCTACAGGTGAGTCGATCCCTCCTGACAACATGAGCATCCCTTTACCTGAAGTTCCAACTGGCAAACCACCAGCCCCACGAATGGTTTCATAAGAAAGATAGGCTGCTTCTTCACGGATTTCCACCTGAAGATTGATGTCAGGACTTTTCATTTGAGCTTGCACATTTGGAATGGCTTCGAAAACAGCACCTCCAAGGGTTTGATTGAGTTCACGACTATCCAACTCAAAGTTGTGGTCGCTACGCTTGCTAGAAATTTTAAAGGTCATGCCATCCTTGTAGATGTCCTGCATAATCTCTTGGACAGAAGACTTCAGAACTTCTACAGATTTTTCAACCTTATAAACAGGGGAAAAGTTTTGAATTCCAAAAACTTGTTTAAGCGATTCTGCTACTGCTGTATAATCTGCTCCATTGAGGTAAGCGTGGGCACGGTCACGATCTGCCGTTACCTTAACTTGGGGATAGATAGACAAAACGTCTGAAATATTATTGCGAAGTTTATTGATGAAACGCATACGGTTTTTGCCCTTGGTTGACAGCTCACCGTAGCGAATCATAATTTCTGAATACTGCATGAATGCTCCTATCTTACTTTTCTAGTTTGATTGTAAATCAATTTTAACTTGGTCAAGAACTGCTCGACCTGACTCATATCATTTTCAAGGTCTAGGCTAAGACGCACAGCTGACTGAGCCTTATCTTTATCTACTCCCATGGCAATCAGGGTTCCGGCTGGTTTCCCTGCCTTGGACGAACAAGCAGAGGTCGTTGAGATAAAAATATCATAGTCTTCAAAGGCGTGAACGATGACTTCACCACGAACACCCTTGATTCCAAAAGTCAGAATATGAGGGGCAAAGTCTTCCTCATCTGAAAAGACAGAAATATCTGGATAGTCCAGAAGTGCTTGGCGAATCACTGCCTTCATCTGACCAGTCTTGCTAGTAAAGATATCTAGCTTTTCCATAGACAAGCGGAGAGCCTTGGCTGTCGCTGCAATTCCTGCCACATTTTCAGTTGTCGAACGGTAATCACGTTCCTGACCACCACCTGTTAAAAGAGGCGTAATCTTCTTGCCAGACTTGATATAGACAAATCCAACACCTCGAACTCCGTGAAACTTGTGACTAGAGAAAGTCGCAAAATCCACTCGTTCTGTCAGATACTTTTCAGTCGGAATCTTGGCAAGTGCCTGAACCGCATCAACGTGGAAGGAAATAGTTGGCTTGTCTGCCAATAGTTCTGAAATAGCTTGAATAGGTTGAATCGAGCCGATTTCATTGTTCACAGCCATGACGGAAACGAGGGTCGTATCAGGTCTTATCAAATCTGATAACGCTTCAACATCTACAAATCCTTTGTTATCAACTGGAGCAAAATCTACTTCAAATCCTTGACTTTTCAACCAAAGGGCTGACTCTTTGACTGCCGGATGTTCAATGGCTGATACAATGATGTGCTTCCCAAACTGAGCCTTTTCAAAGGCCACACCCTTGATAACCCAGTTATCTCCTTCTGTCCCACCAGAAGTAAAGAAGATTTCCTCACTTTTCTTACCGATTAAATCTGCAATTTGCTGACGAGAAGCATCTAAGATTCGTGTTGCCTGATCTCCCAAACGATGGAGACTAGATGGATTTCCTAAAATTTTTGAAGCGACCTGCATATAGGTTTCAAGTGCTTCAGGATAGGGCTTGGTCGTCGCCGAATTATCAAAGTAAATCATATTTTCTCACGCTTTCTAAAATCACTCCCTCTATTGTATCATGAAACGGAGCCTGCGACAAGAAAGGGCAATTTCTCTTTTTTTAAGATTTTTTTAAAGAAATGCGGTATAATAAATTTTAATTAAAGGAGAGAATATATGTCTAATTATCGTAGAACTTCAAAACCAAAAACAGAACACATCAAAAAAGGCTTCACGGTCTTTCAAAAAACTGTTGCCACTATCGGTAGTATCCTTGGCTTAATTACTGCAAGTATCACTATCATGAACGCCTTGGATAATAACAAAAATACTAAAAAAGAACCTACGACAAGCCAGACGACAACAATTGTCAAAGAAATTCAAAAGGAATCCCCTAAGGAAAACACCAGTCCCAATAAGGAAACTAACACTACCCAAGAAAAAACACAGCAAGAGGAAACACCAAAATCTAGCGTCAAGGAAGAGAAAAGAGAAGAGCAGAAAGCAGCAACTCAGGAATCTACTACTCCTGCTCCAAGTAAACCCACTACTGAAAATGAAAAACAGTCCAATACCCCAACTTCGGAAAATAAAACTAATCAATAATCACTAAAATAGCCTCCTTCCAAACTTGGAAAGAAGCTATTTTTTATTGTTGTAAAACTTTTCTAGGCTTGGTACCTTCAGCTGGACCGATGACACCTGCCATTTCAAGTTCTTCCATGAGGCGGGTCGCACGGTTAAATCCAACTGACAAACGACGCTGAATCATGGATGCGCTGGCTTTCTGTGTCTCGATAACCAAAGCCTTGGCTTCCTCAAAAAGAGGATCTCCACCAGCATCTCCATCTGAAAATTCTCCTTCATTTTCAGAAACCTCACCTGGATCAAAACTCTCATCGTAGTCTGCATCCGCCTGAGCCTTGATAAAGTTTACGATACGTTCGACATCATCATCCGAGATAAAGGATCCTTGCAAGCGAACTGGATGATTTTCATCAATCGGTTTAAAGAGCATATCCCCTCGGCCAAGCAGTTTTTCTGCTCCATTTTCATCTAAAATAGTACGGGAGTCTGTTCCTGATGAAACTGCGAAAGCGACACGAGATGGGACATTGGCCTTGATCAGACCAGAAATGACGTCAACGGATGGACGCTGGGTTGCAAGAATCATGTGGATACCTGCAGCACGCGCCTTCTGTCCAAGACGAATGATGGCATCTTCTACTTCTTTGCTAGCAACCATCATGAGGTCAGCCAACTCATCCACAATCACGACAATAAGAGGTAGCGGAATTTGCTTGTACTCAGACTGGGCATTAAACTCTTCTACCTTAGCATTAAAACCTGCAATATTCCGAACTCCTACCTTTGCAAAGAGTTCATAACGATTTTCCATCTCGTCCACAACCTTTTGCAGGGCCTTGCTGGCCTTGCGTGGATTGGTCACAACTGGAATCAAGAGGTGAGGAATGTCATTGTAAACCGATAACTCAACCATCTTTGGATCCACCATCATAAACTTGACCTGGTCTGGTCTTGCTTTCATCAGAATGCTAGCGATAATACCGTTAACTGCGACTGACTTTCCGGATCCCGTCGAACCTGCAACAAGTAGGTGGGGCATCTTGGAAAGATCAAAGGTTCGAGCAGTTCCATTGACAGCCTTACCCAGAGGAATTTCGAGGAGATTTTCTGCTTTCGTTTGAGATTGTTCCCATAGTTCGCGGAAGGATACCGTCGCAATCTCAGAGTTAGGAACCTCAATTCCGACTAAGGATTTCCCAGGGATCGGAGCTTCAATCCGAACATCCTTGGCTGCTAGAGCCAGCGCTAAGTCGTCTGCCAGATTGGAAATACGGTTAACCCGTACACCAACTGCTGGCTTGACTTCATACTTGGTTACCGATGGTCCTATTTCAGCCCGTTCAACCGTTACCTTGATACCAAAGCTGGCAAAGGTTTCTTCTAGGATTTTGATATTTTCTCGAACAATCTTCTTTTCCTTGGACTGATCTTTGGGTTTATCTGGCGCAAAGAGTTGCAAGCTTGGCAGCTTGTATTCAAGGGCTTCCTTGGCTGAAAAATCGACCTGTACATCTTCATCATCAGAGCCATCTTCCTGTTCAGCAAATTCAAGTTCAGCTTGAGGCAGGATGATTTCTGGTTCTACCCATTCTTCTTCTGGAACAGGTGGAACGTCAAGCACAACATCTTCTGTCAGAATTTCACCCGTTTCCATATCAACAGGAGGCATATCGAGTAAGGCTTTTTCGGTCTCTTCTTGTTCTAATCTAGCCTCTTCCTCAGCCTTTTGACGAGCTTTTTCTTCTTGTTTGACAAAGCGTTCCTCTTTTCGACGCTCATGACCTTCCCGCCATTTGGCAAAGCCTCTACTGAAAAATTCCGCAATATCGTAAACAGACCAAGGACTGACTAGGAGAGCACCCACTAAAATCAAGATAGAACCAATAAAGTAAGTACCGATATTTGAGAAGAGAAAGGCAGTTGGAATATAAAGAGCGACCCCAATCAAGCCCCCTCCAGCAAAGCTGGTCGTTCGAAAACCTGTTAAATCCGTCACAACCTGAGCCATGGTCCCTTTTAGTACCGACTTATCCAAACCATATTTCCAAACTAAGTAGGCCTCAAAAATCAAGAGCAGGCCAGCAAATATGGTGAAAAATCCAGATAAGAGTCCTTCCTGTTTTCGTATCCACTTGAAGAAGAAGAGATAGACCAGGATACCAAATATTGCCAGATAAGCTAGGCTACCCACCAGCAAGCGAATTAGATTGTAAAGGGTGATACCTGCAGCCCCTAATTTGAAGGCTGCGAAAATCAATAAAAGCGCGATTCCCAACGAAATCAACATTCGTTGAATCGCTTCTTTTCTTTCGAGTTCTGCTTTAGACGGTCTCCGTCTTGTTTTACTTGTATTCTTGTTTGCCATTCTTCTATTATACCATATTTCACAGGCATTTCGGAAAGAGAAAAAGACTGCACCAAACGGTACAATCTTTTCATTTTTCTATTTTTTATGCTTGTGGTTTGCGTAGGTAACCATAGACTACACCACTTACGATTGCTCCTACCAAGACAGACACGAGGTAAAGAAGAGCATTAGAAGTAAGGGCGATAACGAAGATTCCTCCGTGTGGCGCCATTAGTTTGATACCAGTAAGACCAACGAGTCCACCTGCTACTGCTGAACCAAGGATGAAGCTTGGGATCGCACGAGCTGGGTCAGCTGCACCAAACGGAATCGCTCCCTCAGTGATAAATGACAAGCCCATGATGATGTTTGTCAAACCAGAGTTGCGTTCTTCCTTAGTAAATTTGTCTTTAAAGAGAAGAGTTGCGACAAAGATGGCAAGTGGTGGCACCATTCCTCCAGCCATAACTGCTGCCATAGCCACAGAACCACCTGAAGAAACAGTCGCTGCAAGCGTACCTGTACCAAATACATAAGCCGCTTTGTTAACTGGTCCACCCATGTCAACAGCCATCATTCCACCAAGGACGATACCGAGAAGGACAGCTGAACCACCTCCAAGACCGCCTAGGAAGTCATTCATAGCAGTGTTGATTGCTGCCATCGGGATGTTAACAGCTAGCATGACAAATCCTGTCAAGATTGTCCCAAGAAGTGGCAAGAGAAGGATTGATTTTGCACCTTCAAGTGAACGAGGGACTTTAACGTATTTCTTGATAGCAAGCACCAAGGCACCTGCTATAAATCCACCAACAAGGGCACCTAGGAAACCAGATGAGACACCTGCAAGAGTTGAAGTTGCTTCACCACCTGCAGCATAAGGAATTTTACCAAAGGCAAAACCTTCTTTAGCAATAGCACCAGCCACGAAACCTGCTACCAAACCTGGTTTTTCAGCGATAGAGTAGGCAACATAACCTGCAAAGACTGGGAGCATCAAGCCAAAGGCTGCACCACCAATTTTCATGAACATAGAAGCTAACTCATGGTAAGAACCAAGATTGCCAAGTTTTTCATTTGGAACACCCAAAGCGCCGTCAATCAAGAAGGCAAGGGCAATCATGATACCACCGCCAATAACAAATGGCAACATTTGAGATACACCACTCATCAAGTGTTTGTAGAAGGCACCACCAAGGCTTTGTTTTTCGTTAGAGGCTGTTGCAGCTTTTGCACCATTAGCGGCACGGTAGACTTCCGCTTCTCCTGAAAGAGCCAAGTTAATCAATTCTTCTGTTTTACGGATCCCGTCAGCCACTGGACGATTGATCAATGGTTTGCCATCGAAACGATCCATCTCAACCGCCTTGTCTGCAGCTATGATAACAGCTTTAGCCTTGCGGATGTCCTCAGCAGTTAGTTGGTTTCCAACACCGCTAGCACCGTTGGTTTCAACCTTGATTCCAACACCCATTTCAGCAGCCACTTTTTGAAGGGCTTCTTGAGCCATGTAAGTGTGGGCAATACCTGTTGTACAAGCTGTAACAGCAACGATAAAGTCACCAGAGTCATTGGTAGGTGCTTGAACTGGCTCCTCAGCTTTTTCTGAAGCTTGGTTAAAAAGTTCGATAACTTGGTCAGCTGATGTTGCTTGACGAAGTTTATCAGCAAAGCCATCTTTCATCAAGTATTGAGACAATTCTGCCAAGGCTGCCAAGTGAGTATCATTGGCGCCTTCTGGAGCAGCAATCATGAAGAAGAGGTCAGTTGGTTGTCCATCTAAACTTTCATAGTCAACACCCTTGTTTGATTTAGCAAAGAGAACAGTCGCTTCTTTTACAGCAGCATTTTTGCTGTGAGGCATTGCGATTCCATCACCCAGACCAGTAGAAGTGAGAGCTTCACGCGCCAAAATTCCTTCTTTAAATGTTTCAAAATCTGTTACATAACCGTGGTCTGTCAAACTTTTAATCATCTCGTCGATGACAGCTGTTTTTTCAGTTGCCTGCAAATCCAGCAACATGACATCTTTTCTCAATAGGTCTTGAATTTTCATCGTTTTTCTACCTCAACTTTTTCATATGTTTCTTTAATAAATTCTGCCGTTGCCAAGTCATCTGAGAATGTCGTTGCTGTTCCACAAGCAACTCCCCATTTGAAGGATTCTACTACATCTTTAGATTTGACAAATTCACCTGTAAATCCAGCAACCATAGAGTCACCAGCTCCAACTGAATTTTTGACTGTTCCCTTGATAGGTTTGGCGAAGTAAGCTCCCTCAGATGTGACAAGAAGGGCACCATCACCAGCCATAGAGATAATCACATTTTGAGCACCTTTAGCTAGGAGTTCTCGAGCGTATTTCTCAATTTCATCTAAACTTTCGAGTTTCACTCCAAAAATCGCTCCAAGCTCGTGATTATTTGGTTTGACCAAAAGTGGCTGGTAGTCCAAACTATCAATCAAGGTCTGTCCTTCAAAGTCACAAACCACTTGCGCACCAGTCTGCCGCGTCAAGGCAATCAAATCCTTGTAGATGACATTTCCTAGGTTTTTAGCACTCGAACCCGCAAACACAACCGTATCATCTGCTGTCAGACTAGATAAAATAGCTTTCAATTCTTCTAACTGGGCTGGTTCGACATTTGGACCCGTTCCGTTGATTTCTGTCTCTTGGTCTGCTTTGATTTTAACATTGATACGAGTATCTTCTGCCACTTGGACAAAACGTGTCTCGATTGCTTCATCAGCCAAAGTATCTGTGATAAATTTACCAGTAAAACCTCCGATAAATCCAGTCGCTGTATTTGGAATATCCAAGCGTTTCAAGACACGACTGACATTGATTCCTTTCCCTCCAGCAAACTTATCATCACTGTCCATACGATTGACACTACCGACTTGGACTTGTTCCAAACGAACGATATAGTCAATGGATGGATTGAGTGTGACTGTATAAATCATACTTCTATTACCTCCGTTTTCTCCTTAATAGCCTGCAAGAGCTCATGCCCTTGACTTGTGATAACAATAGCTCGTTTGAGTGGTGCTACCTTAGCAAAGCAAGTTTGTCCAATTTTAGACGAATCGACCAAGACATATGTCTGTTTGGCATTCTCCAAAATAGCACGCTTCACAGCCCCCTCCTCCATATCAGGAGTCGTATAATAGCCATCGTCCACACCATTCATCCCGATAAAGGCACGGTCAAAGTGCAATTGGTTAATTTGGTTAAGAGCAACGCCCCCGATGCTAGCATCCGTCGCCATCTTGACACTACCTCCAACCATGACAGTTGGAATCTGCTTTTCAACCAACTGAGCAGCATGGTGAATCGAGTTGGTCACGACTGTAATATTCTTATTGACCAATTCATGAATCAAAAAAGCAGTTGTTGTTCCTGCATCGATAAAGATGACATCTTGTTCCTTGATGAGAGAGGCTGCCTTCTGAGCCAGCAACTTCTTTTCTTGAAGGTTTTTGACAGATTTTTCTTGAATGGTTTCTTCTTCCTGCAAGGAATGGGGCAATTCTGCTCCACCATGCACGCGACGAAGCTTGTTTTCCGCTTCCAACTCATCCAAATCTCTTCGAACCGTTGATTCTGACGTTTCTAACAAACTAACTAATTTTTCTAGAGAAACTACATGATGTTGATTTAACTCCTCTAAAATCAGTTGCTTCCGCTCTGTTTTTAACACTGAATCACCTCCTGTTATCGTTTACACTATTCATTCTATCACACTTTCTTTCAAAGTCAAGCGCTTTTTGTCATTTTCTTTCAAAATCTATCATTTTTCTTATTTCCAAAATTTTTATTGCAAGATAAGAGCCTTTATGGTAGACTATTTGAGTAAGTATTGGAAGATTACTCAAGAGGCTTAAGAGGCCGTGTTGGAAACGCGGTAGGCGTGTTAAAGCGTGCGTGGGTTCGAATCCCATGTCTTCCGTTTATTTTAAAAAAGATACCCAAGAAAT